>NZ_JBXAJV010000017.1:0-164035 GCF_058797635.1 Pseudomonas sp. GW823-FHT02C02
CCGGATTGGCAAGGTGGTTATTGCTTCTTCGAACATATCGCGAAGGCCCTTGCGGGAGGATCCGGGAATCCCGGTACACCAAAACAGTTCGCGACCCATCCCTGACTATCTGCACTATCTATCGGGGCCGACATGTGGATATAACCGCGGGTGGGATCAGAACAGTCTGCTCCTCCTCCTAGGACAATCTCGTCTGAGTTACAAAAAGCGACGCCTCCGTCTCCTCCGATGTTCCCGAAAGTCCCGTAAACTACTCTAGGACGCTCCAATTTGAATCCTTTTGCCCACACACCGGATTGGCAAGAGGGTCAATACGCACAGTTTAACTTATTGGCGCTAGACCAGGCAGTGGTTGGCGGACTTACCTCTGACACCCATCCCATTTTGAATCCGCGCTGAATACACGCTCGATCGCCACACACTGCTTTCCAATCCGCTGAATTGATGGCGTGGTTATCCACGCATGCGCCGACTCCTCCATCTCCAACAGCAAGACTAACATCCGCATTCGTTAGATAAAGAATCTCGATGCGTTTTGTCGAGGCTTCCTTCCACACACCGGATTGGCAATGAGGTTATAAACCTTCACCGTATGCCGTCCATTGAACCGTGGTGGTTCCCGCATAATTATCACCTCCACCACAATAGCCGAATATTGGTGAGGCCCACCCCCAGATAACAGCACCATAAGAAGTCACATTACCTGATCCTGTGGAGAATCCTCTTGCAGAGTTTCCCATGCAAGGGGATTCCGGGCCGACAGCTGTTACTGATGTGACAATTCTCGGAGCCGTAGCGAAAACTTTCTCGAAGTTGACCACCGCGAATTGAGAGTCTTTGCAAATCTTGTTACCGGGGTCAACCCAGATAGTAGAGCATTGATTGGGGACCACATACCCAGTAAGTATCAACGTCTTCCCTAATTTGGCCCACACACCGGATTGGCAAAGCAGTCAGAACTGACAACAAAATATCGTCGCGTAATCGTTCTGGCCAATGATGACACCGGCCGTACTACTGTTCCGCCATCCTGATCCAGTTGTGTCCCAGCCGACTTTCGCATAACCAAACGGGCAGGCATATGTGGTTACATCGTTTGTTGAATAGCCTGGTATGGTAATCGCTATGCATGACGCCGGACGGCTGTTTGATTTCCAAACACCGGATTGGCAAGACTACTGCAGCACGCTCAGTGAATAAAGTACATTCCAATTTGCCACTTGCTTTCCCCAAACACATAGTTTGATGGGAACGAATCCCTGCGCGGCGGATTCCGAGACGGATGACGAGACAGAAAACCCGCCTCCGGACTGAATCGCAACTTGATAATCAAGTCCGACTGTTCGATTGTTTATTACAATTTCTGTCGACAGTTGAGATACATTTTGATTTTGCGAGATTGCACTCGTTTGTATATTTGCAATTATTAATGCATCAGATTTCAAAGTTTGATTGTACAACTTGCAATACACATCTCCGTTAGGCGATGGATACATAAAGCTCATAACGCCAATTACTGGTCCAGTCTGTACGTCTTTCCCGGTCAACTCTAAACTAACTTTCGACCACACACCGGATTGGCAAGCTAGTCAATACATGTAACCCATAAATCCATTGTTGCGCCATAGCCTTTGTAATAGGCCTGAAAGAAATAGCGGCCTTGTGCGTCGGGTGGCAAATTGGACCTAAAAACATACCCGTGGGGCCGCTCACCGCCTAGTCCAGAGATTGAACAGAATTTATAATAACCAAGATCAATTGACCCCTCGCCACCTGCAATGTTCACCACCTGACGTTCTTCAAATTTAAAACCTCCGAATTGCTGGGCCCACACACCGGATTGGCAAGGCACGCGCTTCGTACGATACCTTTGACACGATTTCTATCGAGCAATTGTTGATGCCTTTTTTCGCGGCTTAGCCAAGCAGGCCGGGCGTCTCGTCAGTTATCTAGGTCAATATTCCTAATACTTTATTGAAAATTTTGGTTGTTCAAGCAGCCGCTAAAGGATCAATCATCACTACGCTTGTTTCCTCAATCAATTCCAGGTACTGATCTGGTGCCGGTATGGGTGTAGCGTCCCTGAGTGCCGTCATCAGTCGTCGAAGTAGCCTGTCCTGGGCGAGCGCGAGCGTGGAATCTCTGCAGGATCCCGTGATCAGGAGCTCATCAAAGTCCAGGAACCGAACCGTTACGTGATTCTCCGTCTGCAGGAGAATGGCGGGGTAGGGGATCAGGTGATTGATTACGACCTGTCGACCCTTGCTCTTTCCGCCCTCAAGTTTCTTGACCAGGCGCTGTGCCTTCAAGTGCGTGTAGCGCTTAAGCATGCTGAGCGACTTGTGGCCACTGATGGCTGCAACTTCCATCATGTCCAGCGTGCCCAGTTCAAACAGCCTGCTGATGGCTTCATGGCGTAAGTCATGGAAATGGAGGTCCACGATCGCCAGGCGCTGCAGCATCACGCGCCAGGTCGATTTGAGGCCCTGCGATCCATACTTGAAGACCTGCCCGGTGTTTTCGACACCCATCCTGATGATGGCATCACGCGCCTTCAACGAGAGCGGCACGTCGCGACGCGTGCCGTTTTTGGTGTCTGGCAGATGCGCCACTCGCGCCTTGAGGTTGATGTTCTCCCAGCGCAGGCCGAGGATCTCGCCCTGGCGCATTGCTGTCTCAAGCGCAACGACGATGATCGAATAGAGAGATTCGTTACCGTGGTTGTGGGCATATCGCAAAATCAGGCGCTCTTCGCGCGCAGTGAGTCTTCGCTCGCGCCCAGGGGGACTTTTTGGCTTCCGAACTTTCAGGACAGGGTTGTCGTCACAAATCCCCCATTCAATACGACCGAGCTCGAACAGATTCGATAGCAACGACATTTCAAGCCTGACTGTCGCGGGAGACAGAAGCTTGCCGGTTTTCTGGTTTTTCTGGAGGAGGCGCTCATCACGATAGGTCGCGATGTCTACTGAGGTGACAGCCCGGGCGGTCATTGGGCCTAAGAACGATCTGGACAACTGCTCGACGCGATAACACTCTTGAACGTAGCCTTTTTTGAGGATCGAAACCCTTGTCTTGTAGTGATCAAGGGCCTGGGCCATGGTCATTTCGGTCATTTTGAGATTCGTCCAGATCTTGCGCTCTAACGGCCAACTCGACCAACGAGATGCCAAGTACTTCGCAGAGGGAAATTAGCGTGTCGATCGTTGGGGAACGCCGGCCGAGTTCCAGGACGGAAATGTAGGTGCGATCCAAGCCGGCCTCGAACGCGAGAGTTTCCTGCGTGAGGCACCTTTTTTTCCTGAACTCACGAAGAGCCTTTCCGAAGGCCTGGTTGTGCGTGCGGATGATTTTGCGTTCCCGGCTTGATCATTTGAAGGGCCGGGATTTTCAGCGGTTCCGACTATAGTCGTCTTCCGTTTAAAAGCGGAATTGAGGAGCAACGGCAAATCCTATGCCGACATCGAAGGCTCTATCTCAGGGTTCCCGGAGGGGGCAGCAGGGTATATGAATCAGCTGTTTTTTTCAGTCGTGGCGAAAGGCAAACTGCCATCACAAGTTGCCGGTTGTAGGCACAAGTGCCTATAATCGGTGATCAGACTAGCAGTGGCCGTACCGAACGACAGGCAATGAGCTAAGACTGGAAGGTTTCCTTGAGAGAGGAATGTACGAATGGAGAAGCTGGGTTAGAATAGGCACAAGTGCATTATGAGGTGTTGAATGTCGAACCAAGAAACATTGCGATCCTTGATCGATCGTGCCTCGATAACCCAGGGAGAGGCCGCTGCTCTCATCGCTGAGGAGACAAAGCGTCCCTGCAGCATTCGGAGTATCAGATCGTGGTTAGCGGCAAGCGTCCTCAAGAGCGCCCGACCATGTCCGAAATGGGCACTGGATGCTCTGGAGGCTATCCTCAGGCGACAAAACAAGATCCAGTAGCTCCGACAGCGTGAGCCTGGGGCAACACAACTACGCTCAGTGCTGGGTGCTGCTCAATCAGATCTAGCAGCAGTTCCCGAATTGTGAACATACCGGCGGACGGGTCTTCTCCGACGCGTAACCGGTCAAGGGTCTCCAATACCGGCGCGGGGACAACTGTGTTTTTGGTGGCTCCAGTACCATCACTCCATGCAGATCCCACGGTCAGCGCCCGCTCGATCACTGCCAAGTAGGGGGAGGAATAGGTCAACTCAGTCATGTCTCGTTCCTTTCACTTGCTCGCTATGGTTCAGGCCCATACATACCTCCGCAACCGATATGCTTGAGAACCCTGGTGCACATCTCCAAGGTTGGTACACCGCTAAACCCACCTGGTACGCCATACGGATTGTCCATCCAGGTGATGCCATCAGCTTTGTCGTAACTGAATGAATGCCCGTCCACATCAACACTTTCGCCTGCAGTCAGTTGCTGCAGGAATTCATCAGGGCTCGGCAGGTTGAGTTCACCCCATCGCCCAGCTTCCATGGAAACTAAAGCCTGCGTGCGCCTGGCTTGGCGTTGTTGCTCATTGGCTGCTTCTAATCTTTCTTCCTCCCATCGCGCCTCTTCTTCAGCATTCAGTTGCTCAGCGAGCTCCCGTTCCTGGACGAACGCGGAGAGGTAGTGGTCAGCCAGTTCTGGGGCGTCCACGAGAAGAGGCGGGAGGTGCTCCCCATAGACGGGGTTGCACCGATTTGCCTCTAGCTCAGCAAGACAGGCCACTATTTCAAATGCGCGCAGCCTGGCCGCGGCGACGGTTTTCTCACCCCCGGTGATTGAGCGCCAGACAACCACATCGATCCATTGAAGTCTTGCGGAAAGGCATAGTTCGAAGGACTGGTTCATGCGGGCCAATGCTCCTCGTTTGAATGGTGTGCGTATCTAATCACAATTGCGATAGTATCACCGTGATCAAATTCTATAAGGACTTGCTCGCATGCTCAGGCGACGCAGCTCACCAGATGTAAATGCAGAGCTTCTTAAATGCGCAGTGTTCGACGGCTTCGACTATGGATTGTCGTTTGCTTATGTCGAGGGATTGGGCCGGGTGCTGAGCAGCCTCAAAGCTCGTTGCTTCAGAAAACCCGGGCACCCGCTTCACAACACTTGGCGCATCGCGAAGAATCTTGTTCACGAGGAAACCCAAGAATTTTTTGCGACCCTCAAAGCGGCCGCGGGTGAAGCGTTCGTAGAAACCTACGAAACCTTTACACGCAAGCTCGACGTTTCCCGGGCGAAGCCATTACTGGCGGCGTACACGACCGATATCCAGGTCAGAATCGCAGTGATGGCCGACGGAAAGGTTCTCGCACGGGGTGATTACCACCCTGGATTGATAGCGATCTACCGGCGAATGGGTGGGGTATATCTGGGACCCAGCAAAGCCTGGAAAATCGTCTGCACTGCCGAAGCGTTGCGCAGCAATCTCATTGACGGACTGGGACTCAGCGAAGAGCAGGTGCAGATTCTCGAAGGTCAGCACGAGCTGCTTGAAGATGGCGCCTTGGTGCAGGCTCGCGAATGGGAGAGCATCGCCGTAGGTGGTGAACGTCCGGACCCTACGGGGGAAAGCGAGGATTCTGTAAACGAGGTGTACCTGGCCAGCATTCCCCAGATTACCCCGATCTCTTGGACTCCACAGGCACTTGAGGAGGCTCTCAACCAGTACCAGCTCTATGACTATCAGCGCGCCGGAGTTGCTCACCTGGTGCAGCGCAGCAGCGCTTTGCTGGCTGACGATATGGGCCTCGGCAAAACACGGCAGTCGATCGTTGCTGCACACATCCAGGCGAAGGGGCGGCCGATCCTGATTATTTGCCTGGCCAGCCTCATCATCAACTGGAGCCGCGAGATCCAGGCGGTGTGCCCGGATGCAAAAATTTCGATGCAGGCCGCTGACCCTTCGGCCCAATGGGTGATCATCAATTACGAAAGGCTGGGACAATTTGTCACGACGGCGTCCCTGTACAACGTCATGGTGATCGATGAGGCGCACCGTCTCAAAGAGCCAACGGCGGAATGGACGCGTCACGCGTTCGACATCGCCTCAAAAGTCCCCAATCGATATCTGCTGACCGGGACGCCTGTGCTGAACCGGGAAAGCGAACTGCACACGCTGCTTCGTCTGTCGGGCCATCCGATTGGCCTCATGTCCCTCAAGGCGTTTTGTGAGCAATTCGCTGGAAGTAGCGAGTTCCGTGCGTCGCTTCGGACTCTTCTCTCAGACTGGATGCTTCGCCGTACCAAAGACGTCCTGGTCAATTTGAAGGGTAAGCAACGCCAGACCTTCGCCTCGCAGATGTCGCCGGCAGAACGTCGGCAGTACCAGGAGGTGTTTTACAGCGACAGGTCCCCTCTGGCCCGAATTGGCGTCCTGCGTTCGATGCTGGAGCGCTTTAAGGCCAGGACCATTGTCGATATGGTCAGAGAGCTCGACACCCAGGATAAAGTGATTATCTTTTGCGAGTTCATTGAGACGGTCGAGTGGCTCAACAGCGAGCTGGCCAACGAGGGCATCAATTGTGTGACGTTGACTGGTAAGCACTCAGGCGCCCGGCGGCAGAAGGCCGTCGATCAGTTCCAAGAGGACGAAAATATTCGTGCATTTATTGGCACCACTGCAGCGGCGGGGACAGGTATCAATCTGACAGCTGCTAATTACGTGTTTTTCGCCAGTCTACCTTGGACACCGGCCCTGCAGGATCAAGCGGAAGATCGTGCATACCGCAATGGTCAGCTGCGCTTGGTGATCGTAAAAATCCCGCTTATTGACGACTCCATCGACCAAGGATTGTGGAGCATGCTCGCAGCGAAGCGGGCAGTAGCTCGCGATTTGATTGAGCCTGAAGACGCATCGGAAAAAGCGCAACTGGAGCTGGCTTCGTTACTGTTACAAGCGGCTTAATTTGAACCGCGCTATTGGTGAATAGCGCGGTTTGATGTCCAACTCTAATAACTATTCGTCATCGAAGTTGTAACTGCCTGGTGCGAGGTTTTCGAATCGGGTGTATTTACCGATAAACGCCAATCGCGATGTACCAATCGGGCCGTTTCGCTGTTTTCCGATGATAATCTCAGCGATGCCTTTGTGTTCGGTTTCAGGGTGGTACACCTCGTCGCGGTACACGAACATGATGACGTCGGCATCCTGCTCGATCGCTCCGGACTCTCGCAAGTCGGAGTTTACCGGTCGCTTGTTTGGACGCTGCTCCAGAGAACGGTTGAGCTGTGACAGCGCGACCACTGGGCAATTGAACTCCTTGGCCAGCGCCTTCAGAGAGCGCGAGATCTCCGAGATCTCATTGGTTCGGTTATCGCCTCCAGAGCCTGGAATCTGCATTAGCTGCAGGTAGTCGATCATGATCAGCCCAATGTCACCGTGTTCACGGACCAGGCGCCGGGTGCGGGCGCGCATTTCTGACGGGCTGATGCCGGCGGTATCGTCGATGAACAGTTTGCGATCGTTGAGCAAGTTGACAGCGGCAGTCAGCCGCGGCCAGTCATCGTCTTCCAAGCGGCCAGCACGTACCTTGGTTTGGTCAATGCGGCCCAGGGAAGACAGCATACGCATGATCAATGATTCGCCGGGCATCTCCAACGAGTAAACCAGAACCGCTTTGTCGCTACGCAGGACAGCGTTCTCTACCAGGTTCATCGCAAAGGTGGTTTTGCCCATAGATGGGCGGCCGGCGACGATGATCAGATCTGAGGGCTGAAGGCCGCTGGTCTTCTCGTCGAGGTCGGTGTAGCCGGTGGACAAGCCGGTGATGGCATTGTCAGTGTTGAACAAGGTATCGATACGGTCGATGGCCTTGGTCAACAGGTCGTTCACGCTCACCGCGCCCCCCGTCTTCGGCCGCGCCTCGGCGATCTGGAAGATCTGGCGCTCCGCTTCGTCGAGAATCTCATTGGCAGTGCGACCTTCAGGATTGAAGGCGCTGTCGGCGATCTCGGTGCTGATGCCGATCAACTGGCGCAGAGTGGCTCGTTCACGGACGATCTGGGCGTAGGCCTTGATGTTGGCCACCGACGGTGTATTTTTCGCCAGCTCGCCCAGGTACGCCAAACCACCGACTTGGGTTGTTTGGCCCTCTTTATCCAACTGTTCTGCCAGTGTCACGACGTCGATCGGTGAGTTCTGGTCAGCGAGCCGGGCGATCGCACGGAAGATGAGGCGGTGGTCGTGTCGGTAGAAATCGCCATCGGATACCTGATCAAGTACACGCTCCCACGCGTTATTGTCCAGCATCAGTCCTCCCAACACCGCCTGCTCTGCTTCAATCGAGTGCGGTGGCACCTTCAGGGAAGCGGTTTGCAGGTCGTACTGTTCGGGAGCGGCGAAATCGTTCATGTCTTCTTCCTCGGCCGGAATGGGCCTTTGGCATAGTTTTTAGTCTGCGGGTCGTATTTACGAAATTTTTCGATGTGCACCAGCTCCGATGCGATGGCTCTCCCAACCCGCGGATCTTTGGGTTTGGGGACGTTGCCAAGCTCCGAATCGGAGAAAGCATGTGCACCTGGTACGAGGTTTTCAAAGCGGGTCAATCGGTCGACAAAAGCAAGTCTTGAAAAGCCGGTTTCACCCTCTCGCTGTTTGCCAATGATGATCTCTGCAGTTCCTTTGAAGCGGGAATCGGGGTAATAGATTTCGTCGCGATAGACAAACATGATCACGTCCGCGTCCTGCTCGATCGCGCCGGACTCGCGGAGATCCGAATTCAATGGCCGTTTGTTTGGGCGCTGCTCAACGGTTCGATTGAGCTGTGACAATGCGATCACTGGGCAATTGAATTCCTTGGCCAAGGCCTTCAGAGAGCGCGAAATTTCGGAGATTTCGTTGGTCCGATTCTTGCCGCTGGCCCCCGGGATCTGCATTAACTGCAGGTAGTCGACCATGATCAAGGCAAGCGGCCCGTGCTGCCGAACTACTCGGCGAGTCCTCGATCGCATCTCCGACGGACTGATGCCGGCGGTGTCATCGATGAACAGCTTGCGGTCGGTAAGGCGTCTGACGGCGTTAGTCAGCTTTGGCCAGTCCTCATTCAACAGGCGTCCTGAGCGGATCTTGCTGTGGTCGATACTCCCAAGAGACGACAGCATTCTCATGATGAGCGACTCGCCTGGCATCTCAAGTGAGTAGACCAGCACCGCCTTCTCGCTATGCAGGACGGCGTTCTCGACCATGTTCATGGCGAACGTTGTTTTACCCATCGACGGCCGTCCTGCGACGATGATCAGGTCTGCCGGGCGCAGTCCATCCAGTTTCTGGTCTAGATCGGCATAACCAGTTGATAGTCCGGTCACCAGATCGCCGGACTTTGACCGCGCACCGATTTTTTCGGTGGCCTTGGTTAACAGCGTGCTGATGCCAACTGGGCCACCGGCCTTCGGCCGAGCGGAGGAGAGGATCAGTATTTGGCGTTCCGCGTCCTCGATCAGATCCTCTGCCGACATTCCGGCAGGGCTTTGTGCCTGGTCATTGATACTGATGCAGGTGGAGATGATCTTTCTCAACTGAGAGCGTTCGCGAACCACCCGGGCGTACGCTTCAATGTTCGCAGTCGACGGCGTATTTTTCGCGAGCTCGCTTACATAGCCCTGGGTGAACCCCACGAGTTCGCTTTCTCCTGAGAGATTCAACACTTCCTGCAGCGTCACGGCGTCAAACGGTTTCTGGCGCTCGGCCAGTTCAAGAATGGCTCGGAAGATCGAGCGGTGTTCTTGCAGGAAAAAATCATCGGGGGAGAGCAGGTACTGGAGTGAATCCAGGGTGGCGTTGTCCAGCATCAAACCACCGAGCACGCCCTGCTCAGCCTCTACCGAATGGGGAGGGACGCGAGGCGCTGCAGTTCCTGCAGCACCTTCTTCCGCGGCGGCGATCGTACTCAAAGCGTTAGTAATCCGCAGCGAAGCGGGCTTCTTGGAAGCGCGATGTCCGACCAGTCGTGCTGCGTCGTTTTTGTAGAGATCAAATACACCTGCAGTTCTCCAATAAATTACTGATCCAAGGCTAGGCACATGTGCCTATCTAGTCAAGCATTTTTGCTACCCATCCCTCAGTCCCTCCCTGCCATCCAAATCCGTCGCTGAATCGGCCAGCGTCCACTGGCCGATCGGAGCGTCGCTCAGGTTAACGAGCGCTCTCGGATCTGCAAGGCGTCGAGGCTGTCTGTCCGCGCGTTTCGCACACTTCAACCCTAGCTACTGCTGAGCGAGAGGCGCCCTACTCTGGCTTAATGCTGATCGCTGATAACTAAGGTTATCAGCGATAAACGACATTCTATCATTGCATATGTAACAGGTATCCTCATTGCATATGTTCGCGAGCTGCAGATAAACCTCAGTAAATGCCGTTGCATACTGCAATTCATCGTGAGTGAGCCAAGGTGGGTGTGTTGCAGTTGTCGTTATCGACGATCGTCAACACTGCGCGAGCGGCACACGGCGAGCGCTTCAGGGGGGGGGATCTGCGAGACGCCCAACGCGAGGTGGCGGCAGCGGTTCGCAAGCCGGCATCCGCCAGGCAAAATTTCCTTGGAGCAGCCTTGCGTGACGATTGACGGCGCATAAGGCCTGTTGCTTAATGTTGTTCTATTGAATCTACATTAGGATGTGATACATGGAGCGATTTAAGGACCGGCTTTCTCGCCTGGAAAAATGCGCAGCGGCCGTTGCAAACAGCAAGGAGACTGACGCGGCAAAAACCGAAGTTGCCGGTCAGGTGGCGGTGTATGCCGCAATCCTTCTGGATCTGGGCGCTACGCCACGGTCAAACGAGAGCGAGGTTCTGGGACCTATCGACCAGTTTTGCGTGCTGGTGGAAAGGACGTTTCCGCAAGCCATAGGAGTCGCGCAATGAGCATTCCAGCAGCACCTGGTGAAAGTCTGTTTCAACAACTATCGCGCAACATCTACACCAAGTGTACGGACGCGCTGCGGCGCATCGGGGCCAACGAACTCTTCGGTCTTGCCTCATTCGTTCCTGCTGCAATGACAATGATTGGAGCGGCATCTGGCGCCTCGTACGGCGCCGATATGGCGCATCAAGGCCATGCGGTCTACCAGGCATATCTTGACGCAACCAGGGTCGATAGCTTGGGTGAGGGTGTTGCCAGAGCGCTTACCGGTGGATTCGAAAGCACCGGTGTCGCGGCATTTTGGGCTGGGAGTGCGGGCATGATCGCATTCCCTTCGCTTGCGATGGCTGCCAAAGCCGTCGTTCATGCTTTTGACCTCGGAAAGCCCAAGCCGGATCGCGACGTCAACATACAGATTGAGCACGAACATTCTGGGCCATCGATGTAGCGCCGTATTTGGCACCGATATCAGAAGACTGCTGGTCCGTAGTGATGCGCCCATAACCAGATGAGCGCATCACCTCCCCCGCTCCTCCCTCCATCGTCCCTCCCTGTCCGACTCTCGGCCTGCCCTCCAGCACCTCACTTAAAGGTTCTTGCTCGAAGCGAAATCTTGTGTTGACAGAAAAAATATCAAGTTATAGTTTGGCGATTACAAAAGCACGTCGCGAGGCTATTATGCGCTCTCCTAAAATGTCTACTCCAAGCTCGCCCGCTGAGCATCGCAGCAATCTCGTCAAGCTCTTGCGGGCTAATGCGGGGCGACACAACCTTTGGGACGTGTTCGGCGACTTCATTGAGATGTCCGCTCTGGCCATTGCCAACAAAGTGGACCTTGCCCAATTTGAGGAGCGCGAAAAGCGCTATCTATCGATCGTCCGGCGCTATGAGCCACACGAAGTGGCACGCTTTCCTCAGATGTATGCAGAACTTGTGAATGCTCTGGAGTACGGGCCTGACGACGTTTTGGGGAAAGTGTTCAGCGAATTGGAGCTGCACAACGCTTCCCGCGGCCAGTTTTTCACCCCCTATTCCTTGTGCACGCTCATGGCCAACATGCAGGTCCAGGACGGGAGCGGTTTTCGAGAGAAAATCGAACAACGCGGATTTGTTAGTGTGAGCGAACCTGCCTGTGGTGCCGGTGCGATGGTTATTGCAACCGCCGAAGCCATGCTCGGCGCCGGCATCAACTATCAGCAACATCTGCACGTCATCGCCCAAGACATCGACTCCAGGGCAGTACATATGGCTTTCATTCAGCTGAGCCTTCTCCACATCCCTGCGGTCGTGATTCTCGGCAACACCCTGATGATGGAGGAGCGGGAGCACTGGTACACGCCGGCGCACGTCTTAGGCGGGTGGCAGCGTAAGTTGGACCGCGGATACGCCTTGGGCAGCAGCATCGATCCTCATCGCGACAACGAACGAGATCAAATGACCTCTGCAGAACCTTATCAGGAAGAGACTCTGCCGCGGGAGCTCGTCGCATGAATGACCATCATGACTCATCAGCTCAGCGAGCTCTGGCTCGACTATGCGACTTTTGCTCGAAGCAGCGCTTGAACATGGCGCTTGAAAAAAGGGCGCAGGCGGATCTCGAAACAGCCTTGGACGAGGCTGGCTTCGAGTTCAAGCGGGAGCAGGAACTTTCGAAACGTGACATTCCAGACTTTGTGGTGACTATCGACGGTCACGCCATTGTTCTGGAGCTAAAGACCCGCGCACAGCGCAAGGCAATTTATAGGCAGCTGGAGCGTTACGCCGAGCATGAATCGGTTGATGGTTTGCTGCTAATGACGGGCACGGCCATGGGACTTCCATCTCACATTAACAACAAGCCTTCACGGGTGGTATCAATGGGCGGGGGCTGGTTATGAGCACTCGATACGGGCAATTGAGCCTGGAAAACGGCACCCAGTGGGTAATGCGCAATATCGCGCCTCACATCGCGATCCGACTCAAGCAGATATTCCCGCGGGTGCCGAAGTGGCAGACCGACGAGTACGTCTTTCCAAACGACCTTGCGCACTGCGCTGACATCGCCTGGTTCACCTCTCGCTATCCCCTGGCCATCACTCCGACCGACGCGCAGGCCCTTGATTGGGGTCGTCAAAGCTTCGAGCGCGAACAGTCGCGGATGGAAGAAATTCTTCGTCCGGAGTACACCCCGCTGGCCGCCATCGGCCTGAAACCAGGCTGTGTCATTCGTCACTATCAAAGCCAGGCTGTTGACCTGACACTGGCGCGGCGATCGTTGCTTTTGGGCGATGATGTCGGTTTGGGCAAGACCTACACCGCCGCTGCTTTGATCCTGCACATGCAAACACGGCCGGCGGCCATTGTTGTGCAAACCCATCTGCAGCAGCAGTGGTTTGAAAAGCTTAGCGAATTCACGGACCTGAAGCTTCACTGCATCAAGGGCACCCGGCCTTACGAGTTGCCGCCGGCTGATGCGTACATCTTCAAATACAGCCAACTGCTTGGCTGGATCGATACTTTTAGCGATGGCTTTTTCAAGGCAGCAATCTTTGACGAAGTTCAGGAACTGCGCACCGGCACCGACAGCGGTAAGGGGAAAGCAGCCCAGGCGTTGGCCAGCAAAGCAGATTACCGTCTGGGCTTGAGTGCGACGCCCATTTATAACTACGGCATCGAGATTTGGAACATTGTCGAAGTCATCGAACCAGGGCTCTTGGGCAGTCACGGGGACTTCCTCAGGGAATGGACCGATGGCGACAAAAAAGTCACCGATCCTCAGGCTCTAGGAACCTTTCTGCGGGAGCAGATGGTGTTCCTGCGCAGGACTAAACGTGACGTTGGGCAGCAGATGCCGCCGCTGAACGTCATTGTTGAGGAGGTGGGTTCAGATGACGAAACACTCCGCTCTGTAGAACTGCTCGCTAGACAGCTGGCTATCCGAACCACCGAAGGGACGTTCATGGAGCGCGGTCGCGCCGGGCGCGAGTTGGATCTGTTGATGCGTCGTATCACCGGCGTGGCCAAGGCACGCTTTGTTGCCCAGTACGCACGCCTTCTGCTTGAAGCCGACATTCCGATCATATTGATGGGCTGGCACCGGGATGTGTATGACATCTGGCTAAAGGAGTTGGCGGACTACAATCCTGCGATGTACACCGGGTCAGAAGGCGACAAGCAGAAGATTGATTCAAAAGAAGCGTTTATTTCCGGGAAGACGAATCTTTTCATCATGAGCCTGCGCTCTGGTGCGGGACTGGATGGCCTACAGCACCGCTGTTCTACCGTCATTTTCGGTGAGCTCGATTGGTCTCCGAAGATCCATGAACAGGTCATCGGCCGCCTTGAACGCGAGGGTCAGGAGGAACAAGTTACAGCGATCTACCTGAACAGCGACGATGGCAGCGATCCACCGATGGTCGAACTACTCGGACTCAAAGCATCGCAGGCCCTTGGCATCATCGATCCGAATGCCCCGCTCACGCAGCGGCACTCCGATAAATCGCGGATCCAGGCACTGGCTGCGCAGTTCCTGAAACGAAAGGCTGCGGCTTAGTGGCGCTCAATTCAATTTTTGCAATCCAAGGGCAAGCCAATGACTGATCGACTGAGCGCACTGATTGCCCTGGGGTGGCTACCAGGAGTTGGGGCTGCAACGCTTCGAAAAGCTGCAGTCCATGATGAGCTTGAGCACATGTCCACGGAGGACCTCGGCGCTATTGACTCTCGTATCTCAAGGGCGCTTGCGGAAGCAGGTGCCTGGGATGCCGCGCTGCGAGCCGCCGACGCCGATCGCGAGCAGGCTCTGAAAGCTGGGGTGCACCTCTTCATCCATGGCGACCCTGGCTTCCCGAGGATTTTGGCGCGGGCGTCAGAGGTGCCATTCTTCCTGTATGTCAAAGGGACACTGCAGGAGCAGAACACCTTGGCAGTGGTTGGGACCCGGGCGCCGACGCCCCGCGGAGCAGTTGTGGCCACCAAGATCGCGACGCACTTCGCAGCCTCAGGCGTTTCGATCGTCGGGGGGTTGGCGTTTGGCATCGACGCGGCCGCGCACGTCGCTGCACTCGACGCCGGCGGCCACACGGTAGCGGTGCTGGGCCACGGCTTACAAACCATCTACCCCAGAGAACACGCCGCACTAGCTGGACGCATTCTCGACCAGGGCGGAGCTCTGGTAAGCGAGTACCCTTTTGGAACACCGCTTGTTCCGGCCCGCCTGATCGAGAGAGATCGCATCCAGGCCGGCCTGAGTCAGGCTGTGATCATGGTTCAGAGTAAATCCGATGGTGGCAGCATGCATGCCGCCAAGGCGGCGTTGCGTTACGGTCGCCGGCTGTATGTACCAGCACCTCTTGACGCCGATCTGGCCGGCGACAATCCCGCCATCGAAGTTCCTCGAATGCTTACCCAGGCTTCTGCAGAGGAGATCTGCGCACTTTTTCGTTGTGACGAAGAAAAGTTGGCCGAGATTCAGATGATATCTGGACGGGATGATTATCTGGGGGTGACTCAGTACCTGCAGGGCAGTGCTCTTTCGACAGCAACCCCTATTCTGCAAACGCAACTGCAGGAGACAGCCTTCATGCCCGACAGTCACGCCTCCGCGCCTGATCCCGTGTGGATTAACCCTGGTCCTACTAAAGCTCTGCAAACGGAGTCACAGTCACCAGAGCTGGAGATAAAAATTTCTCTACTCCAGGAACAATCGCAGCAACCTCAGGACCTGGATGCGCTTGCTGAAATTCACTGCTTCCACGATGAAATCACCGGGCTGGAAAAAGTCCTGGATGAGATGCGCCGTGGAAACAGAGCATATAGCCTGGCTCGCAAGCACATTGTTCAGTACTACGGGTTTGACGGTACGACCCATGAGCAGGACATGCTTCAGGTAATCCTTGATGGCATGGACGCTAGCCCGGTCTACCGGCGTACGATCAACGAGGAGGCAACCAGCGATCTTGACTTTGCACTGCTGGCTGCAGCGGTGGTGCGCGATCGGGCGATCGTTGCAAAAGAGATGGGGCAAGATGCGGACATGCATCTCTCTGACGCAGAACCGGCGCCGGAATACGAGTTCCAATTCTAACCGTCTGAGGTTTCTGACCAGGCCCCGTCGCCTTACGGAGCTGATCGCGCGACGAACTGCGCCCTTGCACGAATAGGCACATGTGCCTATTATGCTGAACATCACCAAGGAGCCTCCTATGAATCACCCCATTCAGCCCCTGGAAGCGGATGAGCAACATTCGTTTCGTTTCAAGCAAAACAAAATCGTTACGCACCTGCTGGACAACGGCGGCATCGACATGAACGCTCTTGCGATGCTCGATTTTAGCGTGGAAGATCGCGAGCAATTTGCGCAGCTCATTGGTTACAGCCTGGCTGGTTTTGGTGAGCTGAGCTACGTGCGCGCCGACACCTATGCAGTCGCGGCAACCATGGCAGGCACCGGCCAAACGGAGGTCGAAAGCCGTATCGCCTATCTTGAGGCGGAATTGAAAGCACTAAGAGCTGCCCTGCTTGAACCCGTTTCAAGGCTGTACGGTATTCACCCCGATGACCTCACATCTTCGATCTGATGTACACCTCCTCGCCGCCTGTAAGGGCCGCACTGTGAATCGCCTACAGGGATAAAGTTTGGAGCATCCTCAATGATTAAGCCTTACAGCCAGCAGACTTACGCCGCGGTGATGGATCTCCTGCGTGCTGGCCAGACCCCATCATGGAGGCGAGTGCGCGAGATTACCGGCACAGGATCAAGCAACGACCTACTGCGTGAAATTCGGCAGATCGTGATAGAGGTCGCCGAACGTGCGTCCGCCGGCGACTACCCCAAACAGGCTCAGGACGCTTTCTGGTCGCTTTGGATGGAACTTAAAGGCATCGCGTCCCGTGAGCTGGATACGATGCGCGAGCAATTGTTGGAACAGAACCGTCTGGCACAGCATGCCGCAACGGACGCGCAGATAGATGCCGCCCAGGCGAAGCAACAACTTGCGGAGCGTGAGCGCCAGGTTCAATTGCTGGAAAATCAGCTTAGCCTGGCTGGAGCGCGTGAGCAGAAACTGAGTGACAATATCGAAGAACTCAACGGCCGGATCGTCCAAGAACAGGAAAAATTGGCCGTTTTGCATCAGGCTCATCAATCAGCGATCGAGGCGAAGGATCAGGATATCCGCACCTGGCAAGGCAAACTGGAAACTGAAACGCAACTCCGTCACCAGGTGCTGGCCGAGACAGTTTCAGAGCATCAGGCCAAAGTGTCGCGCCTTGAGCAGGAAATCAAAAACGAGCTGGACCGCTATGACAAGGACACCGCGAAGCTGATGCGTCAACTGGATGCGGATAGAACCGAGCATCGCAAAGAGCAGCTGGTCGTCAATGGCGAGCTCAAGCTCGTCCGCGAGCAGTTGGCAGATTCACGACAGCAGAGCGCTGCTGTTGCCGGCGAGAACTCCGCACTGCTCCGACAAATCGGCGACCTGACAAGCCAGAGGCAAGCGCTTGAACAGCGCAATCAGGCGCTCCAGGATGAAACCCGGGCATTGTCCAGCCAGGTTGCTGAGCTCTCTGGAACGTTGAGGTCCTTGGAAAAATTGAACTTAGATGCCGATCGCAAAACGGAGTGAGCATCTAATCAAATGCGCTTCCATTCGGTCGCCGCGGACTTAATGGCGATTCATCGGTGGCTGACCCTGAATACGCAAGCAAGCCGTAATCCCGAAGTGGAGAGATTGGGTAGCCGTTAGACTGGACAAAACATGTGCACCTGGTAATGCGCATCAACGATGCCGTGCTGGGTTTGCAACCCTGTCAGGTCATCCACCAGTGGCTCGCCCCCCCATCTCCCCCCATCTCCCCCTACCTCCCCCTTGAGAGTGAGCCGCGCGCGTGGCTCGCAATTTCATGTCAGCTATCACTCTCCCCAGTTTTCTCGATCTCTGCCGTTCACCACAACTCATGCTGATCTGGCTATTATTTTGTCGTTGACACGAAATTCACATAAGTATAATTTCGAGACTACGAAACAAAACTTACAAGGATCATTGCATGTTCAACCAACCCTTCAATGGCGTTTCCAGTGCGCTGCGTCGCGTGTTTAAACATTTCCACTTCTGCTGCGGGCTGGGTAGCGGCGCTGCAGGGTTCAACGATTCAAAGGCCGTGGTCTCTGGAGTGCAGGCTGAATGGGAATGCCTCGGTGGGATCGATGTTGACCCAGCAGGCCTTCGCGACTTTGAAATGCTCACCGGTGTGAAAGGCACGCTGATGGACCTTTTCACGCGTGAGCAGTACACAGCGTTCCACGGCAAGGAGCCGCCCTCGGGGTGGCGTGAGGCGACACCCGATGATGTGCGCCGGGCTGCTCGCAACGAAAATCCTGATGCGGTGTTCATCAGCAGTCCGTGTAAAGGTGCCTCTGGACTGCTGTCTGAAACCATGAGCCAGACACCGAAGTACCAGGCTCTCAATGAGTTGACGTTGCGCTGCGTTTGGCTGATGTGTGAGGCCTGGAAGCACAAGCCTGTGAAGCTCATCGTATTTGAGAACGTGCCACGTCTTGCGAGTCGTGGTCGCCACCTGCTTGATCAGATCAACAAGCTACTCACCTACTATGGTTACGCAGTTGCCGAAACCACTCACGACTGCGGCGAAATCGGCGGCCTGGCCCAGAGCCGGAAACGTTTCCTGTTGGTGGCCCGGCACGTTGAGCAAGTGCCCGCGTTTCTTTATGAGCCTGAAAAACGCAGTTTACGCGCGGTTGGGGACGTGCTGAGTCGCATGCCGTTGGCGGGCGATATCGAACAAGCCGGCCCTATGCACCGGGTTCCTGCCTGTCAATGGAAAACCTGGGTACGCCTTGCCCTGGTAGAGGCAGGGAAAGACTGGCGCAGCCTGAGTCGCTTTGCGATCGAGGATGGTCATCTGCGCGATTTTGTAATCGTGCCAGAGTACCGGGCCGGCTACCTGGGAGTTCATCAATGGCAGGACACTGCCGGCACGGTTGCAGGACGATCGACTCCCACGAACGGCAAGTTTTCAGTAGCCGATCCACGACCAACCAGTAACGCCGAATATACCCAGTATGGCGTGCTGCCTTATGACCGCCATTGTGGTGTGGTCACCGGACAACGGAGTCCTGGCCAAGGGACGTTTAGCGTTGCTGATCCGCGCATGTCTGGTGAACGACACAAGAATGTCTTTCGCGTAGTGCCAATGGAGCAGGCCGCGGGCACCGTTACTTCTGGGCACGGCCCAAGCTCTGGCGGGCAGTCTGTGGCCGACCCTCGCCAGCCAACAAAGGGCTTTGGCAAATACCTTGTCACCGACTATTCCAAACCAGCAGGGACAGTGATCGCGGGTAGCACCACCGGGCAAGGCGCATTCGCGGTAGCTGATCCGGCGTACAAGAACTGGCATCCCAGCGCGAGTACTCAGAAGTTGCGTATCACGCCGTGGAGCGATCCGGCAGGAACTGTGACAGGGTCCCAACAAGTCGCAAGCGGCGCCCTGTCGATCGCCGATCCTCGTACTGGCATGTCGCGGAAAAAAGGAGACGCCTATCTCACCGGTGGCCATTACGGGGTGGTTAATTGGAATGAACCGGCCGGGGCTGTTTCTGCCAGTGCCTGCCACGACAACGGCCGCTGGTCCATCGCCGATCAAAGGATGCCGGCTCCCAATGACCGCCTCACTTGCATGATCACCAGCCTGGACGGCACCTGGCACCGTCCCTTCACGACACTGGAATTGGCCGCCCTGCAGTCGTTGTTCGATCCGGACGAAATGTGGTCGAGCGACCCGAAAACAGCACTGGAAATCCAGAAAGAGCAGCACATGCGGAAATTGGAACAGGCGCGGTACTTTCAGTTGGACGGCATCAACGACGGTTACCACCGCGAGCGTATCGGAAATGCTGTTCCTCGCGCTGCAGCCAGAGCGATGGCCGACGTGTTTGCCACAACACTTCTCCTGGCTGAAGCCGGTGAAACATTCATGCTCAGCAGCGTACCGGTTTGGGTGCAGCCAGTGGCCATTGCACTGAGCGTCTCACAATTGAGCAGCGCCGATTAATCACTCTACCCAACCGCCGGATACAGCTACACAGGAGTCAGCATGTCGCACCAAGAAGAGAAGCATCCACTGGACCTGGCCATCCCTGATCGTTCGAAAGTCACAACGGCTGCCTCTCCAACCGCGGGGAATAGCCCTGTGTCCACGGAGCCCCATATCGACTGCCCAGCACTGCGCAAGCGCAGCAGTAGCTACCCGTTTGGCGACCGAGTGCCGCGCGCGGTCCGAATGCTCAAAACCGTCACCGCCGATCCTATGCCAGGCATAGGGCTCGCCTACATCAAGGGTGATGCACCGGTGGCAAAAGCTGGCCAGACGTATCTGGCGTGGACGAATAGTCACGGCGCCGTCGCAGCGGTGATGCCAGACGGTAGCCACCTTGGCCTGCGCCCTGCCGAGTTCGAGGTCGACGCCTGGCACGACCTCTCGCCGGCTCCAGGAGGATCAGGAACGGCGCTGCATACTGAGCGCTCGACCGTGACAAAGCTGGTAATCACGGGCGCGCCGAGGCTCGACCCGATCACCGTTTTCCTTGAGGACTTCGGCCGCCGCGCCGTCCCAACCGACGACAACCCGAACTACGAAACTGCCCAGGGCAAGATCACCATCAACTGCTGGGACAAGAGTTGGAGCGCGTACTGGGGTGGCATGGGGCCGCGCACCGTGGCGGAGTTTGTCGCCGACTGCGGCTGGGACTACGTCCTCAACTGCCTGGATCGGGGCATCAGTCCCACGGTATTCAGTGGCAACGCGCTGCACGCCCTTGCAAAGAAGTGCATCGTTCAGCGTCGGCGGCAACAGACCGGACGCCACGATTGGGAACTTGGCGATCTGAGCAAAAGCGAAGCCCGACAGCTTTGGGATGACATCGACGTTCTGCTCAGCATCGAAAGCCCAAGCGAGTGCTGGCATCAGAGCGCGCTGCTGACCTTGCTGTTCGGGGACGAATGGCATTATCCCCTCGACGGGAAGGCCGTCGAGGAGAACCACGATTACACCTACCTGCGCCTGATTGTTGAAGCTGTGCAGCAAGCACTGCGCCAACAAAAAGCGGCGCCGGCATTCGAGCCTAGTTACCAGCGCATGTTCATGACGGCAATTGAGAGCCTGGCTGTGATCGACAAAGCCCTGGGCATCTCCGAGGAAACGCACATCGTAGGCGGAGCGGGCCCGGCGCTGCACGAAATCAAGAAGTTGAAGGACGAAAACCAGCGACTCACGGGCGAGCGCGACGCCCTGCAGCAGCGCCTGAACGCAGCGGATCAGCGGGTTGATGAGTTGGGGTCCCAACCGCTCGAAAGCCGCAAGATCACGCTGTCAGGTTGTGAGTTCAGCGAGCATGAGTTGGTCGGTCAAGCTGTTAGAGCTGCGACCGGAACTCACCGGCGCGGCACTCAGCGCTGGGTAGCGATAATGGACGCTTTCTGTTGCGGGTCTGGAGTCGCGCATGCACTCTGCCGTCGATTCGGATTCGATCCTGACGAAATGGTGAAGCCATGATCGATCTCAACAGTCTGTCGCCCGCCGCGCGCTCTGCGGCGATGCGCGGCGGAACCTCTGGCTGGGGTCAGGTTGGCGGTCTCCCTGAACAGGTACGGTACATGGAGCTGCGGCCAAGACGCCCGGGGCGAAAGCCGAAATGCCATTGCGGCTGCGGTACGCCGAAAACGCACCTCGGCATGGCCAATGGTGTCTGCTTAACGAGCGGCTGCGAGCTATCCATTCGACGCTGGATCAAGACGGGCGAACGCCGGGCGGTGACGCCATGATCGCCCTCCCCGCCGCAAGACAACGATCCGAGGGCGGCCGATGAAGCCGCTCGAACTCCTTCAAAGTCAGCCGCTACAGCGGCAAAGGAACAGTCATGCCTGAAATTAAGGATCGGCCGATATTGTTCTCGGCCCCGATGGTGCGCGCCATCCTGGAAGGGCGGAAGACGGTCACGCGGCGGACGGTGAAAGTGCAACCCTTCGACCTGACCTGGTCGAGTCGCGATCATCGCTTCGAGTACGTGTCTGGTCGCAATGAAAACGGCGATGAGGTTGATGGGTTTCACGCCTACACCACCCGCAACGGCGGTGAGTGGAGTGCGAAATGTCCATACGGCCAGCCCGGCGACCGACTTTGGGTGCGCGAAAGCTGGTGGCAGGCCGGCGACTGGCAGGCCACCTACCCAGAGGACGACACGGGCGCCTGGTTCGGCAGTCGGCGGGTTGTTTACTCGGCTGACGGCACACCGCCGAACGAGCCCAATACCAGTTACCCGAACGGATTGCGCAATGGCGCTTACTCTGCAGCAGCACCGAACAAGATATGGCGCCATCGGCCGAGCATCCACATGAACCGCTGGGCCAGCCGCATCTTGCTGGAGATCACCGACGTGCGCATCGAGCGGTTGCAGGAAATCAGCGAGGAGCAGGCCGCGGCCGAAGGCGTAAGTGATCAGGTCGTCGAATCGTTCCGCGTCACCGGCGTTGACCAACCCGCCGGTTTCGCTTTCCGGGATATCTGGACTTCGATCAACGGTGACGAGAGTTGGTCAGCGAACCCATGGGTTTGGGTGATTCAGTTCAAGCAGGTTGCAAGCACTGTCTCTGTCCCAAATCGGCCAACCCTGTTAAAAGCTGAAGTCGCGTAACAGGGCGAGCAAACCCAGGTGCATGGGGTAAAAAAGATACCCCCAGCGGCCAACAGGTTTGATGGTCAAGGTCAGCTTTTTGCTGACCAACCAAAACCCAGCCGCTGGTGCAAAAAAAGCAGCGACGGCGACAAATACCGCTCCGATATCTCCCGACAGCAACACCGTCCTGACCTCCGGGACAAGCATGTTGGCCAGGCAGCACAGCGCACAGCTTGCTGCGACCCAGGCCCAATGTGTGGTTCCCTTACTTCGCAATGCCAGCACCATCACAGCAGGGATCAGTACCCCGACTGCGTGATAGCCGAGCTGGTCATGAAACACGATGGCGAGCGCAGCCCCAAGCGCTCCCAAAAGCAGCGCGGCAGGTGTGCGGTGGTGCACTGCGAGGGCAATGGCCAACGCCGATGACAGCAGCCAGAAAATGTTGAGGTCCTGCCCAAACACTGCGTAGAACATCGGCTGGCTGATCACCCCAAAAAACAGCAGTGACCCCAGATACCTAACGTTGCCCGGGCTATTTAAGGAACCGCGTTGCTGACGAGCAACGTTGCATGCCATCACCAGGCAGAACAGGGGGAACGCCAATCGCCCTGGAATGGTTAGCACCTGCAGTGACGGCCAGATGGCTCGCGAGTGGTCCATGACCATCGTCGCGATCGCCAGCCACTTGATGAGGTCCAGTATAGGAATACGCTTACCGATCGCCTGTGTCTCGGCCGCGATTTGACTCTCGGATCGATCGGATTTTGTGAGGGAGGTATGGTGCATGCGCGTGCCAGTCACCGATGAGTGAGAATCTTGACCACTGGTATTGCAGTAGAATAGCAAGTCATCTATAGCCAGACTAACTTTACCGTGTTGGCCTTGCTCGCTGTAGAGCGGATTGGCCCTATTACCACCGGATCTCCGACGAGATCGAGAGGAGCTTCAGTATGTTGTTACAACTCGCACGCCCGACAAGAATCGTCATGTGGCATGGCGGCCGTCAATGGGACGGGGCGTCGGAAATTCGCCCAGGGCGCAAAGGAGGAACAGAACAGGGCCCAGGCATCTACTGCACGAACCACTATCTCGCAGCCAGAAGATATGCCAAGGAAGAAGGCCAGGTTCGCAAGCTTGAGCTTGAGCCTCGCTTACTGCTCGAATCTGCAGCGTTACCTTTGCAAACCGTTGAAAGATTTGTCCGGGACAACACGCCCAAACGCGTGCACAAGCAGCTGCTCGGTGAGTTGCGCAAAGCAAGTTCAGAAACCGATCTAAGCAAGCGCATTTTGATTGGAGACGCGCCGCACTGCCCTGCCGAGTCAATTTTGAATCTTTGTGTGGCGGCGGAGCTTGCGCACGGAGCACGAGGGCTCGCACTGGCTACTCTTTTCATCGTGAACGGAATTGACGCCAGTCTGCAGCGCATAAACGGTAATGAGGTATGGGGCGTGATTTTCAATCCGGCCTGTATCAAGAGCAACACGCCGGCGGATCCCGATCAAGTCGATGCAGAACAGTATCAGTTGCCGGATCCCTTGCAGTCGCTGGAACAAGGCGCCTGACTGCATGTTGATTTTTGGCATTGCAAACGCATATAGTTCGCCGAGGACCAATTGGAAATCTTGATGAAAGTCGATTTAGCGCAATGCGAACGAGTGCGTGTTACAGCCGATGGCCAGAACGTCCTTGCCTTTATGGACCGGTGCGGCCCCGCCTGCGTAGAGCTTACTTTGGTTGACCAGGATACGCGCAAAGCCTGGTACGCCAAATTCGTTAGTAACTACTCCCCTCGGCTCTATTTTGCCGCGCAGTCGGCCAACTTTATTGCGGAACAGTTCTCCATCAGTGGGGAAGCTGATCGGGTACTGATATCCCGTGTAGCTCAACAACAAACCATTGCGCAACGCAGGGTGAGAGCCTTGAGCCAGGAGAAAGCACGGGCGTTGTTCGACGCGGCATCCACCATTCCAGACATCGAACTGGAAGATGATTGGCCTGAAGCAGTTCTTGAACTGGCCTACGGAGTTGACTGGAGAGCGCGCTATCCAAAACTTCGCGATCCTGCGTTTGAGACACTGCTTCGGCATGTGAAATTACTTCAGCAAGCGCTTGATGCTTGTCCTACCTAATGCCGTGGAACCACCGCCTGGCACCTCGGCATCAGGCGAGTCGAAGGTTCGCCCGGGCGCCCATCACACGCAGGCCCCTTCCTGCCCCGAGCGACAAAACGATCTCTCGCATCCGGCGCTCCAGTCTTTCAACGAATTGAAGGTTATCGATTTCAAACAGCCGCGACACACTGCGGGCGTTCTGATGAGACCACCACTCGTTGCGCACCAGGTTCACGCTCAGCAGATGCACGGGAGCACTTTCCGAATGGATCGCGTGCACCACTGTGACACGCTCGCCAAAGGTAAATGCTTCCGGTGCAACAGGCAACGCAATCACGCACTCCTTGCCGGTTTCGTCATCCAGGAGCTTGACGCCGATGCCGTGTTCGTCTGGTTTAGAAACCCAGATGATCACCCCAGTAATAGCGGCAAACCGAATGACGGTTTCACCATCGTGAAGCGACCGGTCGACAGGTGAGGAGTGGAATTGCAGAACATTGCCGCACGCATTGATTGATGCGTTTGCGGGCGCCGAACCGACCCAATGATTCTTAGACGTTACGCGTGCAGCGCAGAGATGATTGGAGGTGAAATGCGTTTTAGCTGTATTTCGCCAAGCCCTGGTGCTCACCGGTAGAACTTTATCCATAAAGAGGCGCTTTAACTGCTGGTAGCGGAAGAATGATGGCTCGTTGCCATCTGTGAACTGTCGCACAGTTTACGCATCGGAGGAATCAAATATTTCGATGGATAGCGAACTTTTGACGTTAGAAAATTGTCATATCACGCCTTGAAATTTGGATCCAACGAAATTTTCCGCTTATAGTCAGAGAAAGATAGCGATTTTCAATCTAATAGATCGGTCTATCTGATGGAGCTGTGAATGGCTTGAGTTTCCAACAATGGTGCCTCGGCGTACTTTACGTCCGATCGGCGCCGCCGCTTGGCGTGGCCGGAGTTTGACAGAGGGGGAATGTCCGGACCTTCACCGCAGATGAATAAAGGCAGGGATGTCTTCACCTTAAGCCTCGCTCCGTCGTTCCACGCCAGGTTGACATGGTAGATGTACCCGCCGCGGTAGATGTATGCCAAATCTGGGACAGGGCTCAAACGCATGAGCGAGGAGAGTCTCGATATGTCACGTTGCGCCGCGGCGTGCCGCTCCCCCTCATCCTCCATAATTTTTCCAAGGGCCTCGATCAGGATTGAAGGGTGGCGCTTTTTCACGATGTGCTGGATGGTTTTGCAGAAGGAGATCTTGCGAGGCGGACTTCCCTGGGCGCCCTCAAGCATTAGGGGGCGAACGGCGTACCGAATGCGAATGCGTGGTTCCCCTAGTGTCGCTGAAACGGCGTTCCAGATACCGTCTTTAGGGCGAAGGGATTTCCAGTGTACGAGCTGGCCACCTCCCAACTCCATACCAGTCGGCAGTCTCGACAAATCCGCGCGCTTCAGTTTCCGCAATGGCAGGCTGACGGCATCAAGCTGCGCCCGGGCGGCCTGCGCCGCGGAAACGATTGAAGCGGCTTCCGCCGGCAAGAAAATGGCTCCGGTCACGCGAAATGCGGCTTCATCCTCAACGTCCAGGGAGCACAACGCGCGCCGGAGTTCGGTTGGGGGCTCTGAACTTCGCTGAAAAGTCTTAAGGCCGAATTCGCCAAAGAGCCAGCCGCCCGCATGATGCTCTTCGCAACATTTCAGCAAGGCTTCCTGGGCGCCTTTCCACTGGTCAAGTGCAGCGCGCAGATCACCGATCTGAGCCAGCAAGAGTGAAATGGCGATCGAGGTTCCGGAACTATTGTCGGCCATTTTGCTTTCATTCTTCGTCCTAGGCGATCTGAGGCAGATTACATGCGAACGAAGAACCAGGCCACTTTGACCTGGTTCGAGCGCCGATCCCGAACTCTGTTCGACAATCAGGACGCCAGTGAGGACTGGCAGATTTCTGCCACCCAGCAGACTGGGTCAAAATCCCAGGGCGCCCCGGGGTAGCGTTGATTCCAGTGAAAGGCATATTCCGTCCAGTTCTCGTAGCCTTCGGCACGGATAGTGGTGTCCGAAATCAACTCAAGAGGCTCGACTTTAACGGCTGCAATTCGAGCCTTGCCCACTGGTTTCGAGCGACTGAAGCCCTGCAGCAGATTCACGTCGACACAATCGCCAGCCTGGCCAATCGGGCATTGCGCAACCAATTCCTGCGATGTGACGAAGACCCCAGATCCTGCAGGCCATTCGTAGCCTCTTTCGGTTGGTGCCAGGTCAAACAGCGACTGCTGTTCCCCGCGGGCCACCATTTGACGCTGCGCAAGGCCCACGCCGATTGGAATCCGCAGAATGATGCGACCAGCGCTGTCTAACTGTCGGGCACGTTGCTCGTCCAAAACAACAGGCAGGCTCACGATACTGCCTCCCCTGCGACCAGCCGGCGGCTGCCGTCAGTGTGCATCTTGCTGACGACACCACGCAGTTCCAATTCCTCAAGGATACGGGCAGCCCTGTTGTAGGCAATTTTAAAGTGCCGCTGTAGCGCACTTGTGCTCGGACGATCCTGGCTGCGTACAAACTCCACCGCGGCCGGGTAGAGCTCGTCGCTTTCGTCAGAAGCGGCGCCAAAATCGGTATCGACACCAACATCGACATTTGTTGCCGGATCCATCGCCTCCTGCGGAAGCTCCTCCCCCCCCAAGGCGCCGAGGAGCAGCGGCAGAAAATCGCTCAAGGTCAGCATCATCAATGCAAAACTTGCCGCCAACTGGCCCAGCGCGTCATCACCGCCATCCTGCTCAGCCTGATCCTGAAGCAAGTCTTCAAACTTCAGACGCTTGATCACCATTTTGTCGTCGAGGACAAAAGACAACTTGTCCTGCCATGCCACAGCCAGCTGAGTGACGACCTTGCCGGTGTTCAGGTGCATCTGCAGCTCTTCGCTCGTCAGGTCCTGGCGTTTGCACCGGACGATCCCACCATCCTCGTGCGTATCGCGCAATTCGCATTCATCGAGCACGAAAAAGTCTTCGGCGGCCTTCTGGGTCTTTAACCAGTCGGTCATGGTTGCTGAGGGCGAAATCTTCACTGTCGCCGGCCGCACCGGCAGCGTGCCCAAGACCTCACGAAGTGTGGACAGCAGGTCCTCGGCACGTTTCGGGCTTGGCGAATTGACCAGGATCAGACCCAGCTTGGGTGCGATCGCGGCGAACGTTGACGATCGGCGAATAAAGGCGCGAGGAAGAAACGCTTGCACGATCTCGTCTTTGATTTGGTCGCGCTCCTTTTTGTAGACCTTTCGCATCTGCTCCGTCTCGATCTCCTCTACCTTTTCGGCCACCGCGTCACGGACCACA
This sequence comes from Pseudomonas sp. GW823-FHT02C02, assembly GCF_058797635.1. NCBI lineage: Bacteria > Pseudomonadati > Pseudomonadota > Gammaproteobacteria > Pseudomonadales > Pseudomonadaceae > Pseudomonas > Pseudomonas sp. GW823-FHT02C02. Next base: position 27,971 of record NZ_JBXAJV010000017.1, read on the forward strand.
CTACCGGGGAGAATGCGCTCCTCTTTGCGCGCACCCACCAGCAGAAAGTCGCCACCGACATGCACGAGAGGGGCATCGGCGCCTTTCCCGAAGGGGGCAACGAAACCGTAGGTTGTCAGCTCCTGGCTTTCGCATGCGCGGGCGCGTTTGGAGGCGAGCGCCTGTTCCAGCGTCTCGGCGTCGAAAGCCAGGTTTTGGGTGAGGCGGTAAATGAGGAGATTTTTAAACCACATGGCCATGTCCTGAGTTGGTAAGTTTGCTAACGCAATATCAATAGCAAAACATTAGACTAAATAGCAAGCCAAGAGTAAATTTGCTGTTATCCCCTCCCTGAGAGCGTTCACATGCGATCACCCAATCAAAACGCAGGCCACCAGCCACAAAAATGGCTTGATCAACTCCCGCATGACTTTCTGACCCACCGCAACGCCTGGCGCCAGGCGTTTGAACGCCTGATCGAACTGGAGCCGGAAAGTCATCTGCCTGACCAGGATGAAAAAGGGTTCTGGAAACACGAGTTGAACGCGCTCGATATCGCCTATCGAGAGCTAGATCTTCTCGCCGAAGAGGTGCAGGCCGATGGAGCCTGGGTTGAACGGTTGCCCCATGATTTCTTGAGCCACCGCAATACTTGGCGCCAGGGGCTGGAGCGCCTTATAGAACTCGAACCCGAAAGCCACCGACCTGACGAGGATGAAAAGGGGTTCTGGAAGCACGAGCTCAACGCGTTTGATGTCGCGTATCAGGAGCTCGATTGCGTCTTGGCCGAGCCAATTGGCATGGCGCCCTCACCCGCTATTCCCCAGTAGCCTTTCCTGAAGCGTGGAGATCGCACCATGAAGAAGCTCATTCCCCCGGCCCTGATCCTGACGATTCTCACCGGGTGTTCCAGCATTCCGCCGCAATACCAATACACGACCCGATACGGTGGCGTGGGCGCGCTAGCAGGCGCGGCCGCCGGAGCAGTCATCAACCATGATAATCGCGGGCAAGGCGCAATCGTTGGCGGTGCGCTCGGCGCCGCCGGCGGCGCCGGATACGGTTATTACGTTGATCAGCAGGAATCAGAACTGCGATCGAAGATGCTGGGCAGCGGCATCACGGTTAAACGCGACGGTGACAAAATCAATCTCATCCTGCCTGAGAACATAGCGTTCCAACCTGGTGGCTACCGCCTCACCGCCCAAGCCCAGCGCGCACTTGATGAGGTGGCCACATCGCTCCAACGCTACCCGGGTAGCTCCCTGGTCGTCACCAGTTCGACAAACGCAAGCAAACCGCATGCAGGTGCAGATCAACTGTTCGGGCAACGTGCCGCTGCACTCACAAGCTACCTGATGGCCAAGGGGGTTGAGCCATCCCGGGTCAGCATTCAAGCGAGTGTTGAGCACGAGACAAGCCGCACGATCGCTCGCAACTCAACATACCAGGTGCAGCCGGCTAACATTCAGCAACAGGTGCAGATGCAGCAGGCCCAACTGGCGCAACAGCGGCGCCAGTATCAGTACACGCCGACGCCGGTGTACCAGGCCCCCTATACCGCAAGCGCGTCGACGCGCGTTTTAAGCAACACCATCATGCAAGGCATCTCGCAGGCCATTTCGAATGGACCGGCCGCAGGATTGAGATCCGGTGCGGCCACCGCGGCTCGCGGCGCAAGCCAGGAGCTCAACCGCGGAATCAACGGCGCTGTTCGTGACTTCCAGTACAACAGTTTCGATCGTTAACCCCTCGCCCCTGCCGGGGCGGCGCGCGGCCGCGTCCGGCATAGTTATGCCAAACAATGCCTGTCCTCTCCAAAGTATGGGTAATTACCACTAATCCAGATTCCGCCTGTTGACCTAATCACCCTCCTGCGCGAGGTTCATGGGTGGACAGGAGCACGAGAATTTATGGGTTAGTGGTAATTGAAACTCCGCGCACACCAGGCTTTATAATTTGATTGTCAATTATTTACGCTGCTATATTATCGCAATGATGTTGTTAAATTTATTTGCGTAAGGTGTGCCATGAGACAACCCAACTTCCAAGGGAATGCGCGCCCTGACGCGCTTGATCTGACTTCACTCTATGAATTCGATGAACTGGTCATCATCGGCGATAACGACCAGGTCATCGGGCTTCAACTCGCCCCTGAGGCAGTCGCCCACGGCATCGACCCGATCACCCTGTCTGGACGGTTCATCTATGCCGACCTCAAAAACAATCGTGCGTACCCAATCACCATGGGGCCCCTGCCAGAATTTGTAGTCCAACTGCCGACCTACGAGGTTCACGAGATTTCGTACTGTCTCGCCGGCAAGACGCACGCCAACAGCGAGCTGTCCCTGGGCAGTTACCACTCGCCGGCAGCAAGACACCAGGTTTCGAATGCACTACGTGCCGTCAATCAACCTAGCCAACCGCAACTATCAAGTGCCCTCGCCTCCGTTTTCCGAACACGCCATGGTGACCGTGTACTCACCGAGTTGACCTCTGACCTCGCGGAGGGTCTGCCTGGCTCTACCGCCTCCGGTCGAGTTCGCCACCTCGTGGTTTCTGCCCTGGAAAGCCTGTGCTCCCATCTGGATGCGATCACCCCACTGGCTCCACGGCTTGCCGCGGCGAATATCGAAGATGCAGACCATTACCCACAAACCGGCCCCGGCCACTGACCAGGAGCATCAGATGCAAATTCAACCATCTGCTGCCGGCGCTGATGCCGGCACTGCCGTCATCACAACGGAACAACTCCTCGGCATGCCTGAGGACCAGTACATGTCCATTCCACAGTTGCAGTTTTTCGAATCGCTCCTGCAACGCGAGCTCGGCGAGGCCCGCGAACGCCACGGCCAAGCACGTCAAACCATTCAAGACAGACCTGCGATCAGTGACGTTTCTGACTGGGCCAGCGCTGAAGAAGAGCGAGCGTCCGCATTGAGCCATGCCGAACGAAATCAGCAGCTGTGCCGCAAAATCGCCAGGGCACTTGAGCGTATCCGCGAAGGCTCGTACGGCTGGTGTGAAGTAACTGGCGAGCCGATCGGACTCAAACGCTTGTTGCTGCGTCCCACCGCTTCACTGTGCATTGAAGAGAAGCAGCGCCAGGAAGCCAAAGAGCAGCATCACTACAAGGCACGCGGTGCCGCTTAACCATCCCCCAACCGCATGGAGCACGTCATGCTTATCGAAACCAGCAATCGCTTGCAGCGCCTTGAGCGCTGCGCCCAGGCTCTTCAACTCAGTCCTGAACCCGACGAGTCAAAGGCCGAACTTTTGACTCACATTGCCGGCTACACCACGGTACTGAAGGGTGTGGAAGCCGAGCAGACCACAATCGGAAATGCGGACGTCGTTGCCGCCGTCGTTACCATCGACGAGTTCTGCGAACTCGTCGAAAAACACACGCAGCCGGAGGCCTGAAATGTCGGTTTCTAAAACAGTTCTTCAAGGCGGTGCCCGGGCGCTTTTCAAAAAGGTGACCGACCTGTTTCACGGCAGTAGCACCCTGCAGGGTGTGGTGAGCAGCGGCGCCAAGTCGCTCAGCAAAGACTCCCCCGACAAGGCATCTACCGTCGGCGCCCTGGTCGACATGTTCAAGGACAAAGGCATCGCAATGGTCCAGGACAAACTCCTCGGCGAAACGAAATCGGGACTGTTGCGTTCCCTGCTCTCCTCAAGCTCAACCTCCGGCGGAATGTTCAGCAAAGTGGTAGGCCCGGCGCTGGCCGGCGCCGTCGCACTTCTGACCAAGGTGACGTCAGTGCTGCAGGGCCTGGGTTCAACGCCGGAGCAGAAAGCCCAGGGCACACCTCTCGCCTCGCTAATTCAACCTGCCACGGCGCCGATGCCAGTGCCTGCAGCGGGCACGCCCTTGACCGGATTGATCACTGCGGGATCAACCGTGACCATGCCTGCGGTTGACCCTGCATACACAGCCTGGGCTAAACGCGATCGACAATCTTTGTCGGAATTCACCCACACCGAAACCCAGCTACGCGAAAAAACCAACGTGATGCGCCTGCTCGAAACAGATGTGCGCAACGACCCCCACAATGCCGAGGCGAAACGATTGCTTGACGTCGTGTCGCGAGACGTCACCAAGGCGCAGGAGATGCATCACAAATCGATCGATGATCGAGTGGCCGTCGAACAGGCAGGCAAACAGTTCAATCTTCCCGAGCGCTCCGCGCAGCTCTCCTCGCCAATTCCAGCCGACTGGAACCGGCCGAAGGAGGATGCCTATATCCCTCCGTCCTGGGATCAAAACGACGGCCCTGGCCGCTAATCAGGTTGGATCGCGCGGTGGCAGCACCGCGCGTCAAACCCAAGCATCAAGTGGAGGAAGCATCGTGCGCAAGGACCCTTTAGAACACGTCAATGAAGGCGTAGAACACCAACAGGAGCCTGAGTTTGCCCCGGAAGTGGTGGCATTGCTGGAACAGGATAAGGCCCTTAATGCTGGCCAGCACTCGATCATGGACACATGGCTGGCATTAAAGGCCGAAGCCGAGCGCCATGGGTATGTCGCCCGACTCGTCCTGCCGTATGACATGGACAATCTGGAGATTGAATACACCGACCCGCAAGGCGTGCGGACCAACATATTTTCGATGCTGTTCGCCGCAGGAGAAGTGCGTACCACTCAGGATGGACTCGTGCTTTTTAACATGCCTGACGACCTCCCTGACGACATCGAAGATCCGCTGAGCTTGGTGCCCGACAGGGACACATCTAACAACATGAAAGACCAGACCGCTTTTCTACGAAGCTCAATTGAGTGGCACAAAAGAAAAGGGGAAAGACTTGGCAATGAACAGGATTTCCAAAGTGAAGATCCTCAGTTGGATCACGAGGGGCCTTGATTGGCCTCTTTTTTTGCCAATGATTAAGGACCCATCATGAGTTTCGAACAACCTTGGTTACTCACACCTGTTCAGTTCAGCGAGATCGCTTTGTTCCACGGGAGTTGCGAACCTTGGCGTACTCCAGAGCCACAAGGTGGCGGCTACGATGAGGTTTTTTGGACCGCCGAAGATCCGTTGACGGCTCAGATTTACATTCCAACATGGCACGGCGAGATGCTGTTTAGCATCGATGAATATCGGCTGGCCGAATCCATCATTCCCGATACCAGCAGTTTTCTCTGGGGTATCGCTGAGCAGCTTGGCGCGCGCGCGGTGATTCACCGCAGTGACGCCCTTGGCCGAGCAGAAAGCTGGAGCTCAACCGGGAAAGACATCACCTACGGCGATATCAAGGCACATTTGCACAGCCTGGGTTACACCGGGGCCGGCTACAGCAACGAAAATTTTCGTGTGAAAGACGCGTACAAAGCTCAGCCGGACGGTTCAAAGATCAAAGTGCCGATTCCGGCGGCGACATTCCCTCTCGGGCGCCTGGTGATGATCCCCAGACCACCACAACAGGACGATATCGACTTCAGGGAAGGCCGAGATCCAGATCTCACAGAAAAGCAGTACCACATGATCGACAGGTTCCGGGCCGCTTTCGCCCAGGGAGCACAGTCGATTCGAATCAACGATTTTTGTCAGTCACCTTACATGGGCAACGTTGGCCACACCTCGATCGGCTTTCATAGCGACACCATGAAATCGCTCAGCGACGCCGGTCTGGTCCGTATCATCCCAGCCACGCATCGAGACTTTGCGGGCAGCTGGTCGAAATATCCCGATGACTTCCTTACTGAAGACTTCCTACAGTGGCATTTCGGCGAAACAGTCAGGGCGTTAGCGCTAGGCCAGGAAGTACCGGCTGAAGTTATCGACGCTCACCAGGTCCGTCTTGATCAAGTGCTCGCCACTGCCCAGGGCGAAGATCCCTTTCTAATCACGGTTGGGCTCGACAGCCTTAATCTCCCGCAGCCTGCTGCAGGGCTGAACGATGCTCGGATCGCCGAACTGACCTGGGAGATAGAGACCAACAGTTGGCAGCAAGGCGGGAGTTTCAGCGTTAACAGCTTGGGTGGTCTTCACTATTGCGGTGAGCCCGAATTTATTGAGGCTGTAAGGCAGAAGGGTTACTGCGTCCCCGTCAAGGCGACCATGCTGGACGGTGATGGCCGCACGGTAACGTGCGCAATGATCGCCGATGCCACTGCCCTGGCACGCGAGCCGGCAGTTGTCGATCTGTCGTACCCATGATCTTTAATCGAGGAGAATCTCTGGCGACAGATCGAGGCAGCGCGGCAGGACATCGCCTGAACCGTTTCAACCTTCGTGCTGAATGCCGACAGCGAGCTTGTCGTCCCGTAGGCCGAGGAACACAGCGTGTCGCACTTTTCCGGAGGGGGTGATTTCTGCGAATTTGACCTCGCACAGTAACCGTGGCTCCAACCACACCACGCTCAAGCCCTTGCGGATCACTGGCACCCGGGTCAGCGGACAGGTGTCGCGCTGCAGCTCGACCAGGCGTACGCGCAGACCGGCCAACTTGCGGCTGCCCAGTCCGGACTGCACCCGGCCGGCATACAGAAGAACATCATCCTCATCGTGTAATGCGAGCAACAGTGATCCTATGCCCCCAGCGGCACGGGTGAAGCCCACGATGACGAACTCCTGACGGTTCGCACATTTGAGCTTGATCCAGGAGCCATCCCTTTCAGGGTTGTAGGCACTGCCTGCACGCTTGCCGACCACCCCCTCCATGCCCATCGCGCAAACATTAGCCAGAAGGTCGCGGGGATCCACATCGAAGGCTTCGGAAAAGCGCACATGCTCCAAGGGAACGCGCCCGATCAGCTGCTGCAGCAGTGAGCGGCGCCGCTCGACAGGTGCGTCGCGCAGGTCGCGCCCGTTGTGATACATCAGGTCGAACACAAAGAACACCAAGTCATCAGTCTTCCCGGAGCTGAACGCACCTTGCAATGGATGAAATATCGGGCGGCCGTCTTCGTCCTGGGCCACTACTTCACCGTCCAGCCAGGCCGTGTCCAGTTCAAGCTGGCTCAGTTCTGCGGCAATGCGGCGCAGCCGCTTTGTCCAGTCGTGGCCATTGCGAGTGAACAAGGTGACTTGGTCTCGTATCCGTGCGGTGAAACGGTAACCGTCGAATTTTATTTCGTATAGCCATTCGCCGGCAGGGGGAGCGCTGGCCAGCGCAACCAATTTAGGGGTGATCTGTTCGGGCATTGGATCAGTGCCCGATAGTTTCCGCTTGGCCATGCCCGGCTCCCATCTGCTGTCATCATCAGTGTAGATGCAACGTATAGAGCCTAGACTTCAGCGTTCTTGCAGGACTTCGATTTGGTGGCTGTGCGCAGCGTCGGCCAGCTCGCGCAGTTCCCGCGCCTCGCCGGCATCGATCAGACCTTCGGTTTTCATCATGTCGACACCACGTCGCAGTTCCTTGTGCCAGGCGTCGAGATTCCCACCAAGAATCGTGCCCGCCAGCAGTTCGTGCCAGTCGGCCAGGCGCTGGGCTTTTTCGTCGATGACGGTCATACAGGCGTTCCTTGTGGAGACGGTTGGGTAGATCGGGCCGCAGGTCTTGCTGCCGGTACAAAACCATCGCCGCCACAAACCTCACACGCCGGTTCAAGGCGCCGCGGTGCCCGGCCGTTACACCAGCAGCCATCGAACGGGGATGCGTCAACCAGCACACGAAGCGGTCGGGCTAGCGTGTGATTGCCTTCTGTTTCGGCCTTCACACAGGCCTCAAGCACGGCCCGGTATTCTTCGACGTCAGTAATCGGTGGAATCGTCATGGTTTGCATTCTCCTAATCATAAAGGGGATTTACCCTCTACCGCGCCGAGCTACATAATAGCGGTATGCGTTGCTCGACCTGGAACCACTCCCCTTTGGGCTCGTACATCGAGAACGGCAAATAAGTGTCTTCGAGCAACAAGTGCTTGAAGGCTGGGAATGCCATGTGAGGATCAAAGATCGCCAGGTCGAGTGTCGGATGCCTGAACGCAACGACCCAATGCCACTTGTTGAACGCGCCGCGCCAGTCGTCACGCACCTTGAGCACGCCCAGCCCGTGAAACTGGTCCCAACCATTCCAACGCTTCGCGTCAGAAAGCAGTCCCACACTGGCGATGGCCATGTGCATCTCCCGGGACGACGTGGAGAAAGCCGCCCTGTGCGATCGCCGTATGCCCAGTCCAATATTGATGAATTGAGCACGCGCCTCAGCAAAGCTCATTCCACTGACCATGGCCAAACACGCAACACCACAGCCGTAAGGATCGCTCTCGGTCTGCGTCAGCTTCTGAATGCCGCAGTGCAATTGCCACTGGCCAGGATCAGGGATCAACGAACAACCATTGCCCGCGAGTGGCCGCATCACCTCAGCTTGCTCTCGCAATAGGGTCATGCTCTGCAGAGAAGTATCGCCCATTATTCGCCTCCAGCGCTCTTCCGTCGCGTGGGCGCCAAATGAACGTCAGTCCAAAGTCCATGGCGAAGCCGCGAAGGTACTCCAGCGGTACGCCGGCGCTGTACTTTACCCCCTGTTCGCCAAAGTGTTTTATGACCACGGCCTTGACGCCGCCTGTGGCGGAATAAAGCCGTTCGGTAATCGCCAGCGGACCTTCAACCTTGAACATGAATTCGTTGAGAAGGCCTTCTGGGACGCCATTGGCCTCTGCCTGAATCTCTGTATCAAACCAGCCAATCATTTGGTCATCTTTGTCGAACATCTGTGATTCCCCTGGTACTCGAATAAGGTCACGATTTATTTGATATGAAGCCCATTCCCGCAGCTTGTCGACCTCGTAAAACAAGAGGGCCGGTCTACTGCCAAAGCTGTCACGGCCGATCACATAATGACCTTGCGAATCTTGGCCTGAACCCTCGTACCAATGTTGCCCTTTCGCCCAAAGAACCTGGTCAGAGGTCATGCTCTTGCACCTTCTAACTTCGAGAGTATTGTCAGTCCCAGTCATCACCCACCTCGGCCCCCATTTTCACAGCCAGCCACTCAATCATCCTGGTGCTTATGAGCTGTTCCCTCAAACGCATACGAGTCGGTCTGCTGGTGTAGGGCACTTTTGGCCACTCCACGTTGATTACGACTTTCCGCGAGGCAATCTGCTTTTTGAGCCAGGCATGCGCACGACCGACTTCACTGGAGGCTGGGATAGACGCATTCCTGTAGCCCTTCAATTGACGAAGATACAGATGGTGAATGGTTGGCTTTTTTAACCACTTGGTCAGCCCGAATTCAGCGGTAGCCAGGGAGGCACCGTTTTTCCTGAACGACACTATTCGGCTGTGTCCGCTGTAGCAATTCCCGCTGTAACCACTGACGCAATGCGACATGGCTTTGCCCTCAAGCCCCAGCTCATCAGGCAACAAAAGCTCCACTATTTCGATACCCGTGGGCTCATGCAGAAGCGCACCAGGCAGCATCGAAATCCAAGGTCGATCGCCTTCGTCCGGATTTGCTTCGTCGTCCTTTGACAGCTCCAGACTCAACCGCGCCTGAACCTCGTGCCACTCCGCACTGACATTCAGCAGACGCTTGAGGGTCCACTTGGAAGCCGGGGCGCTATCAAAGCGCAACTTATGCAATTCCAAGTCACGGAGATCGGCGGTTCGCCCGCAAATCTCTGTCCACTCACTTGCCGACCAAGCGGGCAATCCCGCAAGAAACGGGACAATCTGCTCCCGACCGAACATCCACCCAAGATCAGTTGGCAGACGCCAGAATAACTCGCGCCAGGCTGACCACTCAGACTTCCCGCTTGGTCGGCGATTACCCAGTTCAAACCCGCGAAGCACCACCTGCAGCGGATTAATCCAACCGTTACTTCCGATATGCGTGAGAGCGGAACCTACATGCCGAGGAGACATGCGGCCGGCTGATTTGATGAACGACTCAGAGCGCTCATAAAACAATGCCAGCTGAGGGGCGATGCTCTTACCCTCATCCACACCCACCCCCACCGATTCAGCAAAGGCTCTCCCCTCAGCGATCTCACTTATCCCGTGTCGGAACTCATTATTGTGGCTGCTGAGCACCACGATCGGGAGGATGACCGGATACGCCCGGATTGCCTGGATTCTCCGTTCCACGTCACCGGCGGTGATCCAGTTGTACACGGTCGCCGTTGGGCATCCTATTCCACGAATTGCGCGCAGAGCATCTGGGTTGAGAAAGCTGCAGAAGCGTTTCAATACGCCTGCACTCATCCTCATGTAGTACGCCCTGCGCGGTCGCGCATAACGCATGTCCCGTGTCGGCCCCTCATTGATCCCTACGCACACGTCTCCGTACATTGCTCGATAAGCCAGCTCGCCGAAGGCCTTGCTGTAGGTCGTCAGACTGTCAAATGAGTTGACGGGCTCAATGACCTCCTCGCATGCCTTCTTGATTTTTCTGATGATCCTCTCAGGCCCGAACTCATCGGGATTCGACATAGGCAAATCAATGAAGGCCTCGCCGTACTTCATTCGGTTGCGCCTAACCTTTTTCGGGATCAATTTTCGGGAGTGGATCCGCTTGCCATCGAACAGGTACACAACGTCCTCAAACCGACACGCCGCGTGCACCACCCCTTTGATCTCGGCCGAGATACACCAGAATCGCCATTCGCGGCAGCGCGTCACGTACCGAAGTATGAAGCGTTCCCTCGCAGGCCCTTTCACCTTGAAGTGGTCTGCCCAGGTTCGGGCCACCGCTGCGATCTTATCTTCCGGCTGCGTGGCAACACCGTTGAAGCTCGACTCGAACTGCGGGGTAAGACCGCCCGATACATCCATCATTTCTTGATCGCCCTCAGAAGTGACCAGGCCACTCACCACGACCAAGTCCGTGTCATCGAAGAGAAGGACTGTGTTCGTACGCGACTGCCATCACGAAATCATAATTTTAGATAGTCGATGCTATATTATCGACACTATCAAATAATTATTTTGGTGACCAGCGATGGCGGTGTACGTCGACGACATGCGAGCGCCCTTTGGGCGGATGGTGATGTGCCACATGGTGGCCACGACTGACGAAGAGCTTCATGCAATGGCCGCCGCGATCGGCGTCGCTCGCCGCTGGCACCAGGCCCCACCCAGGCACGCGAGTCACTACGACATTGCACTGAGCAAAAGGCAGCTCGCCATCAAAGCCGGCGCGATCGAGATAACCTGGAGGGAGGCAGGGACGATGATGATGCGACGGCGGATTACCGGATCGATGGGGGAACCGCATGAGGCCTATGAGTGGTGCATGAACTATCGCCATACAACTGCCACAGCCCCCGCATTGCAGAGTCCATCCCCAGAACAGTTATAGGTAACCCGGTTTTGAGGCTTTGTTTTTTACTATTTCATCGCACTCATATCATGATTTTTCCGGCTAGGCCGATCAGTAGGGCTTGTATCGGAAACCATTATCCAGAAAGGCAAACTCAATTGAATTCACCCGAGTACTTCAACCCAACAACCAATCAGAATCTCAAGTCCAATCGCTTCGCCGAGCATTGGAGTATTCTGTGCCTACTACTAGCTCCGCTGGCCTATTTTGGCTATCGATATATCGCTGATCATGTTTCCGTGCTAGCAGGCGCGATGCTTTATTACGCATACAGCATCCCTATTGTGTACGCACCCGCCCTTGTGTTTCTAGGAATGATGTTCTTCATCCAAAAGAAAGTCCTATTTCGCGAGTTAACTCTTGTTGGCAATTTCTGTTGGAAGGACCTTGTTTACGGTCTTTCGGCGGTGACCATCCTTTATGTCGCGGTGTATCTAACGGCGCACCTGCTGGGCAATCCCCGAGAGCCGAGCATGGTTTTGTTATACGCCTTCAAAACCAATTCTCAGATTGCCATTCTGCTGTTCACCGTCTTATTGCTTCCCCCCATTGTTGAAGAATTACTGTACCGGCACTTCATTCTGACGAGTGTTCCGGTATTCAAGGGAAAAGTCACACCAGCACTCGCGATACTGATCACCGCCGCATTGTTTTCTCTGGTGCACAAGTATGAGTACCAACTAACTTACATTTCCCTATTTCTGGTGGGCATTATATTTGGAGTCGCCAGAGTTCGTTCGAAGGGCTTGCTCCTACCGATTATGCTTCACATGTACGCCATCGGATTCGTGCTGCTGGGCGACCAGGTTGCCAAACATATCGAGATCGCTCAACAACTGGGCCGCTGATCCCGCCCCGAACACACGCAGGACTAGGACGGCGCAAAGAACCGCGGGTGTTTAGCGTTGAGCACAACACGACACAAGGATTATCCTCCACTTAGCCCTGCAGCATCCCGCTGAAAGGGCTGACCAATGAGGCCTTAAACATGATGAAAGATGGCGTAATTGAACACTGCGAAGCCGGTATCAACACGGTGTGCGACACGATATTGCTGCTAACCGCAGCCGGCCAGAAAGTCGAGCACGCTGTGGAAGCAGCCCGGATTCTCACCCTGCAGTCGGTGAAAGATACCCTGGAAGAGAAACTCGGCAACCGAAGCGCATCGGAGATCACCCACACCCTGGCGAAGGAAACCGCTCAGGCTCCCGCACCAACCCCTCAGCCCCAGACCGTAGATTGATCTGCAGCACCGGCCGGGAGATCACAGATTGCAGGCGATCTTCCGAGCCGACCATCGCCTAACCTCATGATTCTGGGCGTGCAACCAATTTGAGAAGAAGTAAACCCCCGCTTTTGCCTTGATCACCCTCCGGCCGCGTAGCGGCGCGTTACATGGCCTGGCGCAGCCAGGCGACTACACATACCAAAAAATACAATGTGGTCTGGGCAACCTTTTTAGGTCGGTCTGGACAACCTCATTTGGGCATTGAAATCAATCCAGCTCTCCTGATCGACTGGGGCAACCTCTACCTGGTCTTCATCGACAAACCAGAATGCATGCCGCGGGGGACGGCCAAAAGTAAAGTGCACACGCGCACGCCCTTCGATCATCTCAGCCTTCATCACGCTCACCTCTGGCCACAGTACCTGGGCGATCTCTGCGGCCTCATCCAGGACAGCCTGCACCAAGGCCCGATTGCCGGTGAATTTTTCCTCGCAGGCAGATGTGCAAAACACTTCACTGCCGCTGACAACCAACTTATCGACGGCTGTGATCATCTCTCGGCAGCAGAAGCACTGCGCGCTGAGTCCATGCTCCACCATGACCGACCAAGGAATCCGGCCAGACTGCGCATATTGATCAGCCCAAGGCGCTCGCTTGCATTCGGCTGAACCGTCCGGGCCCGAACAGACCAACGCAGAGAGCATCTCACGAGCTTGGTTTGTTGAAATGGCGAACACCACTTCGCGCTGCTGGCCCGTAGCCTCGTAGGCGAGGAGCAGGCTTTTTGATTTAGCCATGGACGAAACTCGCGGGGGGCGATGAGAGCGGCGACGATCCAAGGATCCGGGCTGAGTGTACCGACATAGTGTCTCCAATGGGCCTAACGGGAATTTTGGCGGCTACGCCTATCCATGCCAATGCTTTCGTGTATGCTAAAGCATATACGTTATTTTGTCCGCCCGTAAGAGCAAGTCCGTGAGATCCGAGGAGACAACGATGGCCACAAAGGCCCAGTTTGACGACGCCGCCAAACGTTTACTTGGCGAAGAAAAGTATTCCAACCTGCTCAACTCAGGATTTACACGCCCAGATTTCTGCCGGGAAATTGCCCAGGATGAATTCGTGGCCAACTTGTTCGAAACCCCAACGAAGCAGGTTGATCTTGAAACTATTCGCTACGTTGCTGATCGCCTCTGGAAAGGTGATGGCTGCACCGGGCTAACTGAATAGGGAATAATCCCCTGCACACAGTGCCGTGACCACTAGGAATACCCTCATGAGCAAGCAGCCTCCTCCGCTATCGTGGCGCATTACACCCGAACAGGTACTGGAAGCGTTGCGCTTTTACGGCGGCAAAGAGCTACAGGCAGAACAGACCAAGCTTTCCAGTACGGCCACGCAGCTTGAAAAGCTCAACACCGGAAAACTTGCCCAGTTTCTCGATCAAGATGAACGAGAAACTATCCAGCGCGCCGCGAAGCTGGTTCGCGAGTTGAATATTCGCGTGGAGCATGCCAAGGAGATCAAGGTTCGCGAGGAGAAACGCCTGGAGCGTGAGCGCGAAGCCTATTACGCCGCGGCCACCCGAGCAGTCAATGGACGCTTCCCGGGAATACCCACAGATGCCGTGGATTTACCGGAAAGGTTACTGGTCATCATCGAGCTTCACCTGGGCCTGTTCGAATGCAACTTTCTGGATGGTTACTATGCAGGCGATTTGACTGCACGCTTTGTTAGAAACTTTGACCGCTGGCAAAACGGACGCGACTCACTGCTTTATTTGGTAAATACATCCCTCTCCGAGATCAAGCGCGACCTTGAGGATCGCTTGCATTACGTGCGGTCCCGAACGCCTGATCCAGCTTTAGCGTTACAGGAAATGCTGGAGGCTGCGAGAGCGAAGCGTGACCAGGTACGCGCAAAGAATCTCGCATTGTTTGACCGCATCGAGCATTTGCTGGCCATCGAAAAAGCAGACAACGTGGAACGGCTACCAATGCGAAACAAACCTGGCGGTCGGGGTGCATGATCAGTCCGTAGTCAATGACGCCCGCCGGCAGATAACTCACCAGGCAGATGACCCTTTCAATTCTCCATCTGGTGATCAAGGGCCATGAATTGGTCCGCCGTTGACTCCAGGAAGCACGACTGGCGGAAAAAACCTTCAAGGCTGTGCAACGCATAGTCTGCCTCAAAGTGTGTATCAACCCCGAGCTCCAGGCGATGAAGAACGGCCTCGGCAGTGCGCAGCGTGACCAGCTCGAACTCACCTGCAGGGCTCTTGTCCTTAACTGAGTCGACCAGGTCCTGGACTTTCTGTCGAACTCCTCTGTATTGCCCGGCGCGGGCTTCCATCACCGCAACTTCCTCGCTCCCGTTAAATCTTCGAAAAAACTCGTCCGAAGTAGCCGCCGATAGTCCGGGCAATGCGCGGCCGAGGGCTTTCTTGGCCATGGCCATGCCGTAACCCGCCTCCTGCGCCGTGAAGTTCTCTCGAAAGGTGAACCCGTGCAATGTTGCAGCGCCAATCAGCAAAATACTGTGCGCCAAGTGCCCATAAATCCCTTCCGTGCTGAGCGCTCCGCCATTCGAGCGTCGGTCCAGACGAAATGACTGGCCGCGCTCACTATCAACGCCGTTCAACTCGATCGCTACAGGCAGCGCGTCAAACCCATCTCCAAGCCCCGGAGGCAGTGTCCGGTCAAAGGCTTCCTCTGCTTCCATCCGTCGCCCGCCGCAGTCCCCCACGGGAATCGATGGGCTATGCGTGAGAAGCAACGAAACGCCAAAACAGAAGGCGTTCCACTCCGCCGGCCGGATCGGCTGATTAAAGGACCAGCTCATGCTCACGTTCATACCCCTCCTAAAATCTTCTTTCGCAATTGCAATAGGATAACTAAGCAACTATAGTTTCGAAGCATAGCGCTGGCATGAAAAAAACGGAAGAATGGCCCGGGCGATTTTCAGCCCATCATCTGGAGTAAGGCATGTTCAACACCCCCAACGATTCGGGCGTACCAGAAAAAACGGATGACAAGGCGGTCATGCACTCTCCGCCCCGGAACGATATCGCCACTGCCCGCAACGAAGCGTTCGAACTGGCTATCCAGTACCTCGAAGAAATGCGCCGCGGCTTTCTCGCCCATGCAGAACACATCAAGTCTTCCAACATGAGCCCGGAATTTCATTCTTCGGCCATGGCTTCAGCAACCAAACATGCTGAATTCGCTGAGGATATTCGCCGCATCAGTCGCGGCGAACTGCCGGTGTATGGCTCGCCGAAATACAAAGCAGATCTCCAGACCAAACTGATGAGCAAAACTTCATGAAAGGCTTAATCCCCCTACTCATCCTCTTTTTTTACGCGGTGTCCGCCGAGGCGCAGGCAAACGCGTACAACCCTACTTCGCAAGTCGAGGACCTGGCACTGCAGTACGCACAAGCGCGTTGCGGAGAGATCCAGGCCGGTTCTGGCGAAATCCGGGCTAACAACAACGACAAACTGCACTGCCAGTATTTGCAGGAGATGCTCGTATCCCCCTGCAGCAACCAAGGTGCCTGTGCTGACTACAGCACTTGGGTTAATCAGTTGAACCCCGCCATTTCGCCGAATGACCGAAACTTTGATGAACTCCTGAAACAACGCGGGACTGACTTTCGTCGCTCCCTCTCCCCCCACAAACGCTGATAGCGGCTTTCGCCAAAGGAATTTCTATGCCTCTTCGTCACGCAATCGTCCACTTTATCGACAAGAAACCAGACGGCTCACCAGCGGTGCTGCATGCGGCGCCGAGCGAGCTGGCTGAAAGCCAAGCGACCGAGAACCTGTTGAATGACCTCAACGAGAGCTACAACGCCAAACAAGGCAAGGCCTGGGGCCTGTTTCATGCAGAATCCGGCGCGCACCCGTTCAGCGGCTGGTTAAGGGAATACCTGGCGCAGACCACTGATTTCACCGCTTTCAGTCACATCGCAGTCGAGCATCTGCAAAAGCTGATGGAAGAATCCAACCTCTCGGTCGGTGGCCATGTACTGTTCGCGCATTACCAGCAAGGCATGACCGATTACCTGGCCATCGCCCTGCTGCACCACAGCGAAGGCGTGGCGGTGACCGATCAGTTGGACGTGACCCCGTCGCGACATCTGGACCTTGGCCAGTTGCACCTGGCTGCGCGCATCAACCTCTCCGAGTGGCAGAACAACAAGCAGTCCAAACAGTACATCTCGTTCATCAAGGGCAAAAACGGCAAGAAGGTTTCGGAGTATTTCCGCGACTTCATCGGCTGCCAGGAAGGTGTCGACGGCCCGGGCGAAACCCGCACCCTGCTCAAGGCCTTCAGTGACTTCGTCGAAAGCGAAGACCTGCCGGAAGAGTCCGCCCGGGAGAAAACCAAGACCCTGGTGGATTACGCCAGCAGCCAGTCCAAACTCGGCGAACCGATGGGCCTTGAAGAACTCTCGGAGCTTATCGACGAGGATCGTCCGAAAGCCTTTTACGATCACATCCGCAACAAGGACTACGGTCTATCACCGGAAATCCCCGCGGACAAACGCACCATGAACCAATTCTGCCGATTCACCGGGCGCACGAATGGCTTATCCCTCAGCTTCGAGGCGCACCTGCTGGGCAACACCATCCAGTTCAATGAAGAGGGTGGCACCTTGACCCTGCGTAACCTGCCGACGCAACTCATCGACCAGCTGCGCCGCGCCAAGGCCTGACCAGTGCGCCCCGGCCATGGGGCGCCCCTCTCTAACACTCTGAAGCGGTGAATCTATGGGAATTTCAATCGGGGGCGTAATCCTCAACCAGCGTCAGCTTGACGCTATCACACCGGTCATGAATGACCTGCTGCAAGGCAAAGTGAAGCAAGTCAACCTCGACGCTGCGTGTCTCGCAGCCATGGCGGACGCAGGATGCCCAGTGGGCTATGACCAGGGCCTGGATAAAACGTTGTCGCTGGACGATCGTGCCCGACGTTGGATCGTCGACGGCCGGGTTGGAATGTCATCGAAAGCCATCTGGGCGCACATGACGGGCACCCCGAGTGAGTGCATGTCCGCACCTTCTGACCCTGACGATCTGAATCGCTGCCTTCTGCTGCTGGACCTGATCCCGGAATGGACTGCACGCATGGGCGAAATGGCTACGCACGGCAACGAATGGCAGGCGCTTTCGCCTATTTGGACCGACCTTGCGAGCACCTTCATCGCTGAAGCTGGTCTGGACTGGTGCAAGGGCAAATCCGCACCAAAAACTTACCAGATGATGAAATCCGCTATTGGCGGCATGGGGGTGAATCGTGGCTGACGCTCAACGGAATGCCGAAGCCGGATCTGTAGGTAACCCTCCACATGCGTTCCCATGGCAGTACGGCGGCATGAACTTCCGTTCCCGCGGTGAACTTGAGCGCATCGTCGAGCAGCTGGCCAACGGCCCAACCCGTCAGCATACAAAGGCCGCAGCTGAGCTGGCACATGAGGACAAGCCGCGCGCGTGATCAGCAACGACCAGGCCACGGAACTGAAGGCAAGGCTATACCTGTAAGCGCCGGTATCAGTCCACGCGGTACACCCAAAAATCAACAGGAAGCGCACATGTCTGCCCACCTCATTGATGACCGTTTTGTTTTGCCACACCTACGGGGGCTCGCTGGGCTTAACTCCAACTCGGGCAAGCGCTACTTCTCGGCAGCGGAAGTTGACCTGGATAGCTACGATTCGATCATCGTCTGCGCGTCCGGCGGCAAGGACTCAATCGCGTGTCACCTCCGCCTGCTTGAGTTGGGTGTTGATCTGTCGCGGGTGGAGTTCTGGCACCACGACGTCGATGGGAATGAAGGCAGCCAGCTTATGGATTGGACGTTCATGCGCGACTACAACCGCAAGCTTGCTCAGGCGCTGAATGTCCCGCTGTATTTCTCCTGGCTCGACGGTGGCTTCGAAGGCGAAATGTTAAAGGAGCAAAGTTATAGCCGTCCACATAAGGTCGAAACCCCGGATGGCCTTATCACCCTGGAGCGTGACAGCCGCCGCGCTCAACCAGGCACTCGCCTTCGCTTTCCTCAGTTGTCGCCTTCGCTGCAGACTCGTTGGTGTTCAGCCGCCCTGAAGATTGACGTCGGCCGGCGCGCCCTCAACAACCAATCACGATTCGAGAACAAACGCACGCTGTTCATCACTGGCGAGCGGCGAGAAGAAAGCTCGAACCGCGCGAAATATAACCAGTTTGAGCCCCATGCATGTGACCGGCGGACGGGTCGCCTCGGTCGAAGTGTGGATTCATGGCGGCCAATCCTTCACTGGTCAGAGGAAGACGTTTGGGCCATCCTGGAGAGACATAGAGTGGCACCGCCGGTGCCCTACCGTCTTGGCTGGTCCCGCAGCAGCTGCATGACCTGCATCTATAACAGCCCCCGGGTCTGGGCCACGATCGCCAAATATTTTCCCGAGCGCTCTCGGGAGATCGCTGACCATGAAGATCGTTTTGGGGTGACCATTTCACGGAGCCGGATCAACGTGATTGATCTCGGTGCCACCGCACAAGCCTTGATCATTGATGACCAGGAAGCGTTGCGCCAGGCCGCCGAGTCAACCTACCAGTTACCGGTTATTCTTCCCGCCGGCACGCAATGGCAATTACCGATCGGAGCGTTCAACGGAGAAAAGTGCGGTTCCGACTGAAGCACCGGAGCAGACCAGGTACGTGCACGGCCGGATACACACTCACCATAAATTGGCCGCTGGACCTACGTCCCGCGGCCTTTTTTTGCCACCAACTATACTGACCCATAGCGCCCAACAACTATGGGGATCGAAATGAACAAGGTGATGTTCTTCCTGTGGATAGCGAGCCTCAGCGCCGGCATCCTTTGCACTCAGGCAAATGCAGAAACGAAGTCCGCGCCCCGGAGCACTCCTGCTCCCACGTTCAATCAGCCAAACGCTCCGGTGAGACCTCAGTTCAAGAGTCCCCAGCAAGCAGTGCCAAAACCACCGCAAGCCATCCCCAGTCAGGGCCGGTTCGGTAGCTCAACATGGAACCAGGTTGAACCTGTTCCAGAGGGCACGACTCGCTTCGGGAGCCCTCCACTTGATCCGCCCAAGAAAGGACAGACGCCCTAATTCAAAAGCGTCGTAGCAACCTCACGGACGAAATGCCCCCACATCAGCGAGATCCAGCCCATCACCGCCAGACAAGGGCCGAAGGGCATCATCCTGCTCGCGCCGTTACTGTTACTCCCTGGGTTCAACGCTTGGAGGGCGAAGAACGCACAGCCAAGCAGGCAGGCGCCGTACAAGATGACGGGCACCAGCTGCCAGCCACACCAGGCCCCCAGCGCGGCGAGCAATTTGAAGTCCCCATGCCCCATCGCCTGCTTGCCGCTGAGCCGCGTAAACACCGCGCTGATTGACCACAATCCGGCATACCCAATCACTGTGCCCCATAATGCATCGTCCAACGTGGCGAACACTCCCGTGGAGTTGAGTACAAGCCCAATCCAAAGTAGCGGCTGTACCAGGCAATCAGGGATCAACTGGTGTTTCGAATCGATCAGACTGATCGACATCAGCAGCCCTGTCAGAGCGAGTAATCCCGCCGTTTGGACGGTGAGTCCAAAACGCCATGCCACAACGGCGAACAAAATGCCGGTGACCAGTTCCACCAGTGGGTAACGGATGCTGATCGGAGTGCGACACGACGAGCACTTCCCTCGCAGAGCCAAATAACTGAGGACCGGGATATTTTCCCAAACTGCTATTGGGTGGTTGCAGGCAGGGCAGCATGACCTGGGAACCGAAAGATTCAATCGGGGGACCTCGGCCGCCGCCGGCAGACCCAATTCGGTTCGGGCGGCGGCGGTCCATTGCCTTGAAAGCATCACCGGCAGGCGATGTACCACAACGTTGATAAAGCTACCAATGATCAACCCCAGAATAAATGCATAGCTCACCACCAGCGATAGCGGGCCTTGAAATGACAGCGCCTGCATTCAAATTTCCCTCCCGGCCCGGGCAAGTGCTGGGTTCATCCAGAACCCCTGGAAAGGCCTGAAAAGCTCAGCGCCTCCCCGAAGATATTCCAGCATGATCTCAACGCATAGCCAGCGTCGCTCGTTGAGCTCCGCCGCCAATCCCGTAATGATTCGACCTCCGAACAAGTCCACGACCAAATCACCTGGCTCGGTAAGAAACCGAATAAAAAACTCCGGAATCGCCAATGGCCAACCGGCACCGTGAGTAGGAAGTTCAAGGGCCTGCAGGACCTTCCGATGCTCTCGACCGATCGAGCAAGCGTGTCCCGCCTGCAGAATATTGCGCGGGATCCGGCCTGCAGTGAGATTGCCGAAACTCCCTTTGCGAATTCGGTAAGCCCCATCGCCGTAGACCGCTTCGCGGTTTTCCCCGCCCTGGTTCATCAACTTCAGATGACGCTCCGTGTGAGGTTCCAACACTCGGCGGTTATCCGCTTTGCATTTGAGCGGGTCGCGGGCGAACCAGAGACAAGGTTCCCAACACACGTTGAGCTGATTACGCGCCTTGGAGGCCCACTGAATAGGACCTGGCGCCTTGCTCGGATTTTGCCAAATGACGCGATCCATCAGGGAAAGCCCAAGACGATCTTCCAAGGCGATAGTCACCCGTTCCAGATAGGTCGAGCGCGCTGGCGAGCGCTCCAAAAAAACGTCGTTCGAAAGATTCAGGACCAATGAGCCCGATTCAGCCATGCAGGGAATGATTGGCTCCAGAACGCGGCAAATGAAATCGACATACTCTGCGCAGGTGGGATTACCGTATGCCCGGGGAATTCGAAGCGGGTACGGCGCGGAGGTCAAAAGCAGTTCGATAGGCTGTTCCAGGCCTTCAAGAGCGTCAGGACTCGTTCCCCACAGTGCCATCCCGAGATCAGTACTGAACCCCAGCAGCGTCACCCCTGGCCGAGCCTTGTGAAGGCCTTGTCTCGTGCGTTCAGTAAGCCGCCAAGCTCCGCGCATTCCGGGGACTTTCTCGATCACCCCAAGATTCTTGAGTGTCTGCTGCTGCCAGCGAATAGCGCGCTTGGTGGGGCTTCGCAGGCTGCCGGCGGAACCAATGGGCATGCGGTGGTTCAACGTCGCCTCATTGATGCCGGCGCGCTTTGCCACCATCTCGTAAAGCCTGGAATTGGCTACTGGTGTATCGGGATCATCCCGATACGCTTCCATCACATGGGTGAACAAAGTCAATTGCGAACAGGTGGCAGTGCCGACGCAGGACATTGCGAAGATCCTTTTGGGTGAGGTTTGCCCGGACCGCGCGGGACAGAAATGTAGCCCCACTCTATAGTTCATATGGATAAAAAAAAAGACTGCTGATATTCTTTTGAGACTATTAATTTATACAGGTATCAGCCATGTCGCTCTCTGAAGCCGCCCCTCGCGTCAATTACGTCTACCTTGTGATATCAATCATCACCGCGGTGCTCATGGGCTACAAATTCGGTCCCGTATATGCTCTGGTCGGTCTCCCGGCTTACCCCCTGATCGCGTTTCTTGAGCAGCTGTATGAAAAACTGCCTCAACGACTTCACTCAATCGCTCCCTGGGCGACACTGCTCCTGCTGTTCATCCTCTGCGCAACACTGATGATTCTCGCCGGCAAAGCCATGGCCGAGACCATCGAACCAACCGAGACGAAGGCAACGGGATCCGTAAATCCGTTTTCCGCAGGCGACGAAACGGTCGCCTCGGTTGGCCGCATCTACGTGATGTTTCAACAACAGCTCGCAGAGCGGGCCGGCAACCAGAAGTTCGACAAACTTGCCTGGATGAAGGCCATGCAAGATTGCTCCACCCAATCGGCAGAGCCCAAGATCACAGAATGGGCCATGGCGGAATTAGCAGCCTGCGCCGATGCGCGCGCTGCAAAATACGCAGGCGGCCGGGCCGCTGCAGAATGATGAAAAGGCTCCTCATTGCCAGCGCCCTCCTCGGACTGCTGTCACCGGTGGCCCAGGGCGATCCGCTCACCGCGAAAGATATGCCCTACCTGCATGTGATGCTGCTCCGGGCACAAGCTGCCCCGGAGCAAATCGCGACGGCGCTATCTCAATTAAGCCTGGCGTCCAGTGGCACTGCGTACCTGCTTCCCGCGGGGCATGCTCAGGCCGAACAACTGCTTCAGATACTGGCCTCCATTCATCCCAAAGTCCTTGCTGATACCGACGTGAAGCCATCCCTGGCCGCAAATACGGCGATGGATGCGGTTGTGGAAAATGAAGGCCTGCGCATCCGAACGAAAACAACCAGCATCAGTGGCGAGCGGCTTAAATTGTGGTTGGGCATCGAGCGCTCCACGGCCGACGGCGGACCTACAAACATTGTCGATCGAACAAGCATCCCGGCTGAGATTGCCTACGGGGAGGCCTTCGTGACCACTACCGATTCCGGGTTGATCGTGGCAATCATCCCTGGTGCATTCGACTCTGTTGAAGAACCTCCCGAACCTGATACCTCTCCAGCCGCCGAGGGCCGGAGAGTTGACCAGACACTGGATGAACCACATCGAATTATTTGGGATACCGCGGCACCCGATGACGCCAGGTCATCGGATCCATCCTGATAGGAAAGAAGTCGAGGACATTGCCATGACCACAGCAGAGATAAGCACCGGCAGTAACATTGCACTAGGTACGTGGATTGGCGATCTGTTGAGCGCGATTGCCCCAAAGAACTCACCCGCGTTCTCGGCCAACCTGCATCGCTGGATGCGAAGTCACGGTCGAGTAGGAGACACCGTTTACCGCCTTGATGCCGGTGGCAAGTTGTCTAGGGTCTACGGCGCCGGAACACTGTTCCTCGGTCAGCCATACGCTGATTACCGGGGCGATACCGACTTTTCAGGTGTTCTGCTTATGGGAGTGCTGTGCAACGGCTCCAGGGCGACGCGAGTGTGCCTTGGCGGCGCTGCGCCGTCGCTGGTAGAAGTTGGGAACTTTTGGGACCAGTACAAGCAAATAGGTCGGTGCGCTATCGATGTGACTCACTCTGTCGGGTTCAGAGATGAAGCCCGGCGGTTCCACCTTGTTGACGGTCAACGGACCTGCAAATGGTGCGCTGCGCCGACAATGAACACGTCTAAGTAAGAAGTGCAGCGCGCTTCTCGTATCCACATAAACGAAGGAATGAGTAATGACAACATTGACATCCAGATCTGTGACCATCCCGCTTCCAGCTCTGTTAATCGCAGTGTTTGCTGCCGGCATATTCATTGGAATGATGGCTGGGGTTGCAGCTTACTCTTATGGCTACAACAAGTCTCAGGAACAAGCTCGGGTCGACCGCGCTGCCGATCCTGTTCACTCAATTAGTGCTTATTGCCCACCTCCGCCGCCGCAATAACTGGAAACGGAAAACATGGCATGCGCCAAGTACCACTGACCCCAGAGCAAAGCAAGATTGCCTTGCTCCAACTGCCGGACGAAATTGATGCTCCAGCAAATGTCTGGTTTGACCGGCTACTGGCCGCTGATAACTTCCTGGCCGCACGGGAAATGCGCGACGGTGGCCATGCTTTTGCCAATGAGCTGCAGCGAGACGGGCGTATCACTCCGGCCGAGGCGAATCTGATGCGCCTGACTTTCGATAACCAGTGGTACAAGCGAATTGACGCCTTGGACGCTAGCCAAAATGGCTTAAACGATGAAAGCCTGGGTTAGAACACATCGACTCAAAAAGCTGTTTCCCAGCGGTTACAGGCAACGCGGATAGCGGATGGACTAGTCAATGATTATCACAAAGCGCAAACACGATTCGCAGATCGCATTGCTTGAAGCCAAGTTGGCCGGCAGCGCCACGCTCATCGCCCAACTCGAAGCCAGGGCCATCCTGGCAGAGCAATCAGCCCTTAAGCTGGTAGAGCAATCAAAGCAGAGCCTGCGGCAGGCGTCTGCGTTCAGTTCTGCAGGAGAAGCTGCATATGCCTACGCGGATGAGTTTGAAGAGTGCAAGGGAGAGTGGGCCAGCGCTAACCAGGACCTATGGGAGTACGCCGCGTGCGGGGCGATCCTCTTCGGTCAGCAGCACGCCGCCAATGCTCAGATTGCCTTCTTCAAATTGGGCGCCTGTGTGCCCTACTACATTGATGTCGACAATCAAAACAAGGTGATGGCAGCGGAACTGACTGATCGCGTAAACGGCGGTATCACGATCACAGTGGACGGCGAATATTTGAGGCACCTGGAAATTGAAGGACTTGAGAACACCATTCAATGGTTTTCAAATCTGGTCACATCCCCGCCGGGTTGGCTTGGCGTATAAATTGTCGTCACCGAGCATGCCGAAAAAGGCCCGCAGGTGCGGGCCTTACCATTTCACATGGTTAGCTGCGTCGATCGGGGCGGTTAGGGCCCATCAAAACCGAGTCCCTGGTCCCGAAACGCATCGCGCGCCAACGCCGCCTCGGGATAGACCTCTTTCAGTTGCTTCAGGTCCGATACAGCGTGACGTAGCCAGGCTGCAGCAAAGTTCGGATTCTTGGTAAACATCGAGGCCATCCGACTGTCAACAAAACGCGCCATTTCGCTGCTGAATTTGTCCTGGGCATCGGGCGCCTGCATCCGCAGGATCGCCGTGTCTACTCCCGCTAGAAAGTCCTCGTCTGTTCGGCCGTAATCGGCGACCTTTTGAGCCACCCACTCGTAGTTCGGTTTGATACCCTTTTCGGACAAAAACCGGACATCCCACACATCCCGGGCTTTCAAGTGAGTTCGAAGACCTAAGGCGACGAGCTTGTCTGAGTAGATCTCCTCCTGACTCTCGGCGATCACAACGATGCCCTGCAGCCCTTGCTGATGCTCATAGGGACTCCGGATCACCACCGGGGTGGGATCGATGGAGGGGACGTTGCAGACCTCAAAATTGATGCGCTGCATCTGAGCTTCCCAGGGCACCTTGATTTTGAACGTCCAGCGCTTGACGTCTATTCCATCACCCAGCTCTGTATTGGGCCCAGCCACGGCATCAAACCCGATCCCGTAACGAGCATTCATCGCCTTTTCCAGAATGCTGGTCAGATGCACGACATTCAGTGGCTCTGGCGAGCCGGAGCCGCAGACAAAATCCAAATCCTCAGAAAGACGTGTACCGGCGTAGCAAGCTCTGAGTGCTGTCCCGCCCTGGAAGATCAAACGATCGCCCAGGTCTGAATTGGAAAGCGCGTTCAAAATCTCGTAGTGCAGAATTTCCTTGAGTACTACTGGTTGAGCCAGTTGATTGTCCGTCTGACGCATC
The DNA here is from genome assembly GCF_058797635.1 of Pseudomonas sp. GW823-FHT02C02. Lineage (NCBI taxonomy): Bacteria > Pseudomonadati > Pseudomonadota > Gammaproteobacteria > Pseudomonadales > Pseudomonadaceae > Pseudomonas > Pseudomonas sp. GW823-FHT02C02. Next base: position 53,725 of record NZ_JBXAJV010000017.1, read on the forward strand.
GCCTGCGCGACATGGTCCTTCAAAGTGTGAACGCTCAAAGGCGGTGCTCCTCGATCAGGTGGTCATAATTGCGCTCGTCTACCGGGCGCACCAGGTCAATATTTCGTCCAATCGCGAGCAAGTCCGAAAGCGCCAGCTCCGGGGGCGCCACCCTGATTTGTCTCTCTGGGTCCAATTTTGTGAGGCAATATCGCTCCTCAAAAAATTTATCACCGGATACTCGATTGAACTCAATCATCCCCAACGGGGTCTCATAGAGGGCTGAACGCCCGGTGGTTACGAAGGTGAAGCGGTTAGGAATTTGGCTGATCCAGTCGACTTCGTGGAGAACCGATTCCAACGAGAGGTAAGAGGGTGAGTTGGGGCGCAGGATCGCTGACAGTTGTACGAGGGCATGAATAGGCTTTTCCGCCCGCTCGTTAAGGTAAAAGCCGCGGAAAATCTGCCGCACACCCAGCAGCTCTGCGTTTCTGCCCAGGTAAACATTCAAGGAGTGCTCCGCCAGACCGCTCAGCCTGGCCAGCGACTTGATGTTGAAAACCCACACTCGCTTAGACGCGAATGCTTCAAGGGCTTTGATGATGACCGATCGGGTCGACTGTCTCATGTAATCGTTACCTGAAATCCATGCAGTTACATTATCGCATCACCCAAACAAAATCGACTTCACTATACGCTTAGACCCCGCGCTTCTCTTGCAATCGCGAAATGCAAGCGATGGACATAATAGCGCCGGGATCAGCTATAATCGGTGCATCTCGATGACTCTCAATCGACACGATATTGCCCGGAAAGAGGCTCTCCATGATCATAAGCAGTTACACCGCACAGTTGTGTCTGGATGACAACAAGGCACCCGTTTGCGCGATGCTCGTCCTGGATGGCCTGGTAAAAACCGCTCCCGAGAAGGACCAGGTGATCACCGCAGCGCTGAGTAGCGACCACCAGCTCACCATCGAATATGGCGGCGAATCGATTTCGCTTCAGCAGCTTCACACCGATGTCTGCAAATCCCTTCGGGACGGGACGCCCTTACTCATCAAGCACGAGGGTTCCGGTTACGAAATCCTCGTGCCAGTGACCTTGTGAGTAGGTAGACAAACATGCGTAAGCCTCAGAAAAATATTTTGCAAAGCTTGGGTGCCACCTCAGCAGTCAGTTACTGGCACGGCGAAATTTCGCTGAAACGAGCAATTCAAGCAGCAGTGGTTGCGGGCCTTGCAGGTTTGGCCATCGGCCATTTTAATGCAGATCACTCCACCGATCTTCTGCAAGCCCAGACGGCGCCCGGCAGCCTGACGTTTCATGATGCAGGCATCAGCCGCATCTCCAATATCAACCTGACTGTCGATACCAGGCAGGGGGTGACCGGTTACTTTCAGCGAGACACCTACGCACTTGATGGGGAGTTTCGCAAAGCACTGGAAAATGAGATCAATACCGTAATCGCTCAAGCTGAAGTTGCGGGCTCATGGGACATCTACATGGCTGCTCGCCTGACGCTGCTCTACATGAGTGAGGATCCGTTCGAACGCCAAGTGGGGAACGCCACGCTCACCTACATCCAGAGCAACCAGCACGCGGCGGCCGGCGAGCTTCCGCGAGCGAGCTATTACACACGAGTAAAAGCGACCGAGATCGAGGCCGATCGACAGATCTTTGCAATGGCCGACCAAATGGCTGAGGCGCTTCGCAACGGTGGCAAAACGCCGATCACCCGCCGTGCGGCAGAAAATGCGCTCCTCTCGTTTTGTCACGATCCTGACCGACTGCTTGCTGCTTTCAACGTGGCCAAGGGCGTTGAGGAAGGACCGCCGAATATTCGCAACATCCTGCCATTGGTTCAAACGGCCATCCAGGTTGAGACGACCCGCCTTTCGTTGACCAGCATGTCAGGCCAAATGCTTCGCAACACTGAAGTTGCCACCAACCCTGCTGTCCAGGCATTGACCCTGAGTCGCCGGCTGAACATTCCAGTCGCTGTTCGCTCCTACAGCGGTGAGTTTGCAGATCACTACATCCAGGGAAACATCGAGCCCACAGAGCAGACGCTGAACTCGAAGATCAAGACTGGTTTTGATCTGAGCGATGGGCTGGCAATTACCGGGCGAGGGGTGATTCTGAACCAGGTTCCTCTTGAGCATGAACAGTCAGTGCAGGTTCCAGAAATTCGGTACTCCGTTCTGAAGGTGATTGAGAACGAAAATCTTCTGGATCACGACGACCCCTCCTACACAGCAGACTTCAAAGTCTCGATGTAACCCCCATAAAAAAGGCCGCACTTTAGCGGCCTTTTTTATTGCCCAGAATCCCTTAAATCGGTCAATGCCGCTGTTATGCCAGCATTGCCCCGCGCGTCTCCACACCTCAAAATTCAAAACGTCATGTCTGTTCAGGGAACGTTCAGCAACTCTGCCGAATTTTTTCGTGAATTTCCGTGAATTTGTAAACTTTTTGTAAGCTGCACAGTACATGTGAGCTTCCGTACATGACCGGGGAATGAGAAAATTGCTCGCCAGACAGACAGGACGTCCATCTTCACCGAGCTAGGAGCGCTCTTCAAAGAGGTCATCGAGCAACTCGACCTCGTTAAAAAGGATGCTCCGCTGAAAATCACGGCGGCAGGCGAGACGAACTGGAACACGCATTGGATCTTCCACGCATGGCTTGTCACATACCACTCCCTCCGTTGTCCCTTTGCCCATCGGCACTCGTACACGCGTGCCTTTTGGGAATGCCGCGGCCACAGCCTTCGCCAGTGCGGCAGAGGTCTTACGATGGTCACTGCTGGCCTTTTCGATGTCCAAAAGCCGAGCTTCATCCAGGGGCTTAATCACTCAGCGCACTCCATTTGTTTACTAACGCATACTCACGAGAATACACTTACCACACCTAACAGGCAAGGCGTGGCACCCTGCTCGTGATGTGCTATTTTTATATATGTTTTCCTATTGCAGTCTCAATTGAAGAAGGCCGCGTACAATGAAGAATCCGGCACTGACTTGGTCATTCCCATTTGAGCACGGAACGGCTCTCCCAAAAGATCGGGATATCCACCCGAGTGAGTTTGATATTCCCCATGGTCACCAATCCTTATACCCCGTGGTCGATGCAGGGCGGCAACTCTACCTCTCAATCACCCTGCAGGGCGAACCAGAGTACTTTTTGAGCCCGCGGTCTGGTAGCCCGGTGAATTTGGATCGAGAGCGCAGCGAAAAACAACTGCTTGCTGGCCTGCTGGTAGGTCTCCCACCGCGGATCAACTCCATCACCTTTTTCAGCCGGGTCATGGCTTTGCCGGAATACCTACACGAAGCCGCGATCAGCTCCCTGGAACACCGACGGATCGACACCATTCACGAGTCTCCAGCCGATCTGGTCACAGCCCTGCGCAGTATGAACAGCACCATGGGCGCTGCCGTGCAGCGGGCGATGAGCATTTCAAAAATGGCAAGAGAAGTCAGTCTCGCTCCGGCGGAAGAACGGGTTCGCCTTTGGAAGGGATTTCGTAAAGACCACTCAGAAGCGTGGATTGAAGACGCGCGCCCAGTGGCGGAAAGAATGATCCAGCGCGCAGCACAAAAACTGCGCGAGACCCCACCGGCTGCTGAATATGAATTCAAATTCTGAGGCCAGCCCTTTATAGGCTGGCGCGCTCGCCTAGAAGGTCGTGGCCCTCACGATCGGGGGCCTGGTGTGTGTGTCGACTCTTCGACCAGCTCATCGGCTGCGTGAGTTTCAGTCGAAGTCGGCGAGAGGTTCGCTTCGACCCTTGGGAAGGCCTGGTCAAACTCGTACTCCGCGAAGTCGGCCCATTCCTGAATCTGGTTACCGTACTTTTCAGCAAAGCGATCCGATAGCTCGGATCTGTTCTCGTTGACCCACTCGCGCAAAGACGGCTTTCTCATTATTCAAGCTCACAATTATGTAAACGGGCACCGACTGCAGTCGATGATTCTGTCTGTCGCTGCTTGCGCGGCCCAGAAATTTGGCAGCGCTGGAGCCGCAATACCAGGTCGGCCCCCAGCTCATAGTGGATGACTGGTCGCATCATTACGCGTGCGCCATGATACTGTTTACATGTACAGCATCAGGTATCAATCATGGCCCACAAACTACCGCCGTTCCGTCCGGTCACACAGGCCGAGTTACGCGCAATCTGGTCGCAGCATGCCGACTCTGACATACGACGATTGGTACTTGAGATCGTCAGGTATCGCAACGTGATCGCGGACATCGACAAACTCTACAAAACCACACATCAAGCCTGGCGTGACAGTTTCGGCGGTAACCTGGTTGCACTGCATCTGTTCCAGCAGCTGATGACTTTAGAGCGCGAGCGTCTGCCTTAGCGACGACACGCTCAGCTGCAGATAGGTAGCGTCGACCCTCAATGACCCTTTTGAAAAAGGCGCCAGTAATAGTTCGCGAAAATTCGATCAACAACGTTCGTCGGCGGATTTATGTCCGGGCCTCCGCCCTCCTCGATCACATCCAGGTTCAGAGGCACGTCGATGTTCCAAATCAGTGCCCGCGGGTACTTTTCAGTCGGGAGACTGAAGAGATCGAAGCGCAAGGACTGACCACGGTAGCGCTCCGCGAACGATGTCAGCTCTACCGTTTCGTTGTTCACGTTGGCCAGACTGACGACCTGACGACGGCGACCTTCGCCGTCATAGAGATACACCAGGAGGAACGATTTCTGCCCTTTGTCGATGTAGCCTCGGTATGTCTTGCCTACCTCCCCCTGGACTGATCGGCCAGTGGAAGCGCGGTACTCCCAAAACAGTGCATTGCCCATCATCTGAATACGGTACTTCACTTCGGCCAGGCCCGACGCCCGGCCAAATCCCGTATCAGCTCCAACCCACCCCACAATGAGCAGCACCGACAGACAACCGGCGGCGACCGATAACCGCTGCTTGCGGCTGCCTTCTTCAAAGGGGTTGAGGAGACCCAGTAGTGCCCAGTTGAAATTCATCGCGTGAACTCAATGCGATGGGAATACTCACCAGCGACCAGGGTGACCGAAGACCCGGTGACGCGGGCGATTACCGATACTGGCTGCCCTCCAGGAGCAGTAACCGTCATGCCAATGGCGCCGCCAGAGCGGACAAACCGGTCGTTAATAAAGGCTCCACCGGTTGTGATGCCACCAAGCCTTACCGAGGCCAACTGATTCCTCAACTGCTGCTCAGCTGCTGCGGTCTTCAGTGCGGTCTCATCCTCCTGAGGAGCGGACGCCGGAACGAAGATATCGTCCAGCAAAGCCAGGTCTGGCTCGGCCGGATCGTTGCTTACCGCCGGCGACGCCATCGCTCCTGGTAAAGCCTGGGGATTACCTGTCACGGTTACGCTCGGGGCAATCTCGTTGACATACCCCTTGATCGACAGATGAGAGAACTTGCCTGCAAGCGGCGGCGCTCCGTACACCGCGACCAGCAGCGCAAAAGCGACCGTTGCACCTTGCATCAACAACACATGGTTCGAGGAAATTCGATTTCCAACCTGACCAAAACTGCTCATTTGCTTTACCCCTCCTGGCGAACCAGTACGCAAAGCCCGCCAAGAGTCGCCATAGGCTTCCCGTTCAACGAGGTGATGTCCAATCGATTGAGTTCAATATCATGCCGCACGAGACTGTTGATGCCCCTCAGCATGGCCCTCATTGAATCAGCAGACACTTGCAGGCCGGTTTGATCGCCGCCGGCGACACACGTTCGAAGCAACCCAACGGGACTGCCCTCGAACACAACAGCTTCTACACGATCGCTTCGCAGTGTGTTGATGTTGAACTGAAGGCCGGTGCTGCCGAGACGCAGGGACTGACCAATGCCGACCAGATCCTGTCGGCCGGGTTCGGCCGCTACTAAAAAGGCTTCTTTCCACCGCTCACGAACAGGCAAAAGGGCCTGGTACGCAGCCTTCCATGTTCGAAGATTTTCTAACGCCTTGGCTTGTGCCGACACGGCTTGGCCGATGCCGGTGGAGGCTTTCCAACCGCCCAATCCAATGGCTAGGGCCACGATCACGCCGGCGACCACACCCACAACACGTTCATTGGACATTCCAAACCCCCTCAACTTCGATGATCCGCGCGCCTTCTGCAGAACGGGTTTCGCCTGGACGCAGCCACATCTCGTATCCGGACTCCTCGGCCAACTTAGTGAGCAACTGCTTGGCGAAAACACGGTCTGGAATCGTGGGGTCGAGCGGTACTTTCAAATCCATCTCGAAATCAGTGGCACGACCACCCAAACCATGATTCGAAGCACCAGGGCCGAACACCAGGATCCTTTTGACTTCGGCGCCGCTCTTTACAGACGCAGCCGCCAATGTTGTCCAGCGACGGATCAAATCGCCCTGTATCGGCGGCTTATCAAGCATTCGCTGTTGGCTCGATAGTGTGTTGAGCATCGCCGAACCCTGTTCGTAAATGCCGCTCACGCCCTGCACTTCAAGATCAAACGTTTTCTGCAGGTCGGTGTAGCGCACCCACTGATAGCCAACCAATGCCGCGGCGACCAAGCCCCCAAAAACAAGACCTACCAACGGATAGGCCAGGGCCCTCAGCGGGCTCTCCTTTGCACTGCCCGACCTCAGTGCGCGCAGTCTCAGTCGCTTGAGATTCAGCTTCTCAACCGGGACAGGGATTATCCTGAAACTGTCCATCAGTCGTTCGGGTAGCTCCAGCGGGAACGCCCAGTAGACCGGCAGGTCGTCCTTGGTGCCGCTGCGATTCAATACGTCGTTCAAAGCCAGCAAGAACTGCGATGGGAAGTCCCCAGAGCCCATGGCCGGTAAACGCTTGTCGACCACCTGGACGACGCGACCATCCGCTACCAGAAAAAATTCAAGGTTGGTGTCAGTTTCGGTTGCCGCTCCACCGACAAAAAGAAAATTCCCCCTCAGCTTGCGCATGTAATGAAGGTAGGCATCGGCCAGCAGGTAAAACTTCACCCGCGGCTGCGCCGCAACCTCCGCCATGATTGCGTTCGGCACCCCGACGTGAAGGCTTGCACCGTCGCCTAGGAGCCTGAAACTCGCCGGACGAGGCGGCTGCATTTGCATGTCAGCAAACACGGGGGATGTAGCATCCAACGTGACATAAGCCGCTTCTCCTGCAAGGTAGACAATCTCACCAGGGCGATATTCGGCCGTTATCAGTGAACGAGCCTCAGAAATGACGCGCATGTTGCTCCCCTATCTCATGTGGCCCGACAATGTGTTACCGACCATGGTGACCACTTCGAACATGTACGCGATGATTGGTAGCGCAGCCGAGCCGGCTACGAGAACCAGAACGAAAATTTTCGAGAACTCAACCATCCTGTTGATGGTGGTTTCGGCATCCTCAAGCAGGTAAACGCTCGCCGTAGTCAGCTGGTCGTCCGTCTCCATGGTCTGTTCAGAAATCTGCAGGGCAACCTGCAGAAAAACTGGCCACTGCTGCCGCGGATCGCTCGGATCCAGGCGCTCCGGATCGCAGGCCGCACCCAACCCTTTACCCAGCACCATATCCGCCTGGTATCTCACGACACCCTCGCGAAAAACTGCAGGTATCGACTTCATGGTGATCCCGATCGCCTTCGGCATGTCGGAATAACCTGCTCGCCACATTAGCGCGAGATAGCGAGCCCAAAGGGCGAAGGAAATGTTCTTGATCGCGCTTCCCAAAAACGGGACTTTGAGGACCCAGGAAAACATCGTCATCCGCCCCTGGGGAGTGCGCCCGTAAACGATCAGGACAACGATAACGATCGCCAGCAATGCCATGAGATACGGCCCGCTGTTACGCAAGAACTCCGAAAGATTGACCAGTCCCTCCATCAACATGCCTCGCTCGGTTTGACGGCCGCGCGGTTGGAGCTTCGATGAGGTTTCAGACAGGATCGGGATCACTCCCAGGATAAATCCAATAAACACGGTGATGCCCATCAGAAGCATCACTGCAGGCTGCACCAGTGATTGTGCGGTTTTGATCATCCGCACCTTCATCATCAACGTGTCACGGATCTCGAACATCACCGGCACCATCTTCCCGGACTGCTCACCGACGACAATGGCCGCAATGATTTCCTCAGGCAAAAGCCCCTGACAGGTGTGGGATAGATATCGCCCCGATGCCACCTGCTGGGACATCTCCGCGAGCTTGTCTTTCTGCTTGGGTAGCAGCGATGAGAGTCGGGTTAGCGCACTAGCCATCGGTATGCCGGCACTGAGCAAGGCCCCGAGGTTCCGCGCGAACATAATCTGCTGACGCAAGCTGAGCATTTTTATCTTGCTGGCCATTAGGTACTGACTCCCGACAAATCGATTAGGCCGGCATGCAGGGCGTCGATGGCTTGCCGCTCAAGCGTAAATGCCTGTTTCTCAGCGGCTTCCTCAAACTGCCCTTGGCGCAGAAGCTTTTTGACTTCCTTCGTAAAGTCGAGGATGCCGTGGACCGGATACACACCAACGAAACCCGTTGCGTTGCATTTGTCACAACTGTGCCCAGGCCTTTCCCGGCTCGTAGTCGGAAAGCGAATCTTATTTTTTTTGATATCCAACCCATCCACGTCCATGCCGCGCAAGGCCATGCTGTACCGAAACTTGGACCACTCCGATTCAGTGGGGACCCGCTCTACAGAACAGATAGGGCACAGCCGCGGCACCAATCGCTGGGTGATGATCATCACGAGTGCCTGAAGCAAGTCGTTCTGTCGCTCCTCACTCAGTAAGTGGGCCAGCGATGTGTAACCTTCCACCGGTTCCGTGGCGTGGAACGTCGACAGCACCAGGTGACCTGTAAGCGCCGCCCGGGTGGCGACCTCCGCGCTTGCCCTGGAGCGGATTTCGGACAACAAGATGACGTCCGGGTCATGGCGCAGGAAGCCTTCCAAATACGGCTCGTAGACGTCCGAACTCGGCAAACTGAACTGTTCGACACCGATCAAAGTCCGCTCTTTCGGGTCCTCCAGCGACAGGCGCTTTAGCGTGTCGCCGAAGATGAGATAGTGCTGTCCCAGAAACGCAGCCAGAGTCGTTGACTTACCGGAGTTCGTCGGGCCGACCAGGAGGATAATCCCCCTCTTCACGTTCAGGGCCGATATCAAGTGTTCCTTGACCTCAGGTACAAAACTCAGCCCATCGATATCGACGAAACCATCTCCATCTTCGTTGGGCAGATACCGCATCGAGATGGACACGACCTGGTCGTCGTCATTAAAGGCGGTTGAGTTGTCGCCCGGGATGAACGAACAACGCATTTCAAACGAAAGGTTCTGCCCTTTATAAAACATCCGCCCTGTTTTGGGCTTCATCAGGCGAGTACCGGAAGGGTTCGCTCCCGACAGTTGCATCAGATAGTTTGTGACTTCAATCCGGTCCTGCAGGGTGATCCGGTAGGTGTAAAGTCGTATGCCGTTTTCGCGGTAATAAATCTCGCCTTCACCTGTTTCAAGAACACGTAAAGACAGGTCTGTTGCCTTGCGTGAAATACCTGTTTCCAACAGGTCGATGGCGGTGTTGCGTTCAGGCCCGCGAGTACGGTCGGCGTAGTAAAGTCGACCGACCTTGGCACCCGTGTCCGCCCCGCTACTGTCTTTGCGCGCATTGCGCAGGGGAGTAATGACCTCGGCCCGCGGCGCGAATGCAAAACGTAATACCCGGCGCTCGGTTTTCAACCCGGTGGCCAGAGGGCTTACAGCCTCCTCGGAAACACCGCGCTGCCGGTAACGCAGCATCTCTTCATAGCTTGAAAAAATCAGGCAGTTGTCGCCAGACGGCATGCTCGTGAGCAAGCCAGCGATCTTCTCGCACTCATCACGAACAGCATCACTCGCAATGAGGGGGTGAGGCACCAGGGTGTCTGGAAGCTTGGCGTAATATGGCAAGCGGTCCTTGACTGCCATTACCTCAACTTCGTATCGACTCAGCTGAGGGAACAGGCGAGTCAGATACTGGAAATAGGGCTCCCGGGCATTCGGTTTTTCGTGGCTCCGGGACTCCACCTGCTCTTCGGTGATATGGCCGAGAAGGCACACGATCTTGCCTGTCAGTTGTCCTCCAGTTGGGTTCAATCGAGCGACAGTCAGTGCAAATTGCCGCACCGGCTCGGGTGCGTCATTCGGCCATCCCCAATCACGAAGAAAGCCATTGGCGATACGCTGAAGAACATCATCATCTTGTGACATCAGGGAACCCTTAATTCGCGAGCTATTTGCCGCGACGTACCGGCTGCACGGCGCACCGTCGTCGCTGTTGATACAAGAGCCACATGCTTCGCAGTAAGCACGTTCAACACCACGGGCTGTCCCCATCGTGAAAACTGGTCGGAACAGTCCAGTGGCGTCTGATTGAGCATCACGGGCGACACACACGAAGTGTTGACACAAGGTCCACCGCCGGCTGCACAAATGGTGTTCGCGTTGCCGATCGCAATTGGCCCTCGTGGAAACGTGTTGTGCTCCATGACCGAGAACCCGCGGCCTAACTTCTGCAGCGTTACCTGCATTCGCATGGCTTCATCCGTGAGCAAAGCCAGATAGGTTTCTCGGGTCTCAATCAGGTCATAGGCAACGCCGGTCGAAGGGCCGCACCATGAAGCCGATGTTGCAAACCCCTCCGTGGCAGAGCAGGTATTGCTGGAAACAGCGAGCGGATCCCATGAAAGGTCGCCGTTATCATCCAGCGAATACACCAGGGCCCGATCAAAACGCCAGACACCATCGGAGACGTTGGTAGCACTTGCAAAATACAAACGGTCCGGATTTGCGCTTTTGAGACGAAACCCCTCATCCGTGGACGTAATATCAGTCAGCGAAACAGTCCCCAGCCCGCCGGTGCGCGCGAGGCGCATCCGGAGAGCGTCTGACGCCTGTTCGACGTAATAACTGTCCAGTCTGGCCCGGTGCTCGTAGATATTTTCCTGAAGAATCCAGGCCCAGCCGGTCATTCCGGCCATCAAGGCGCCAAATAGGAACACGACCACCATAACCAGCATGATCAGTCCTTACAGGTCATAAACAAGGGTCAGCGTTGGGTGAGTAGTACCCGACACTGCTGTGTAACGGACAACACCAGTTGTACGAGTTGTAGCCGGGTCAAACGTGATACTCCCCTCCCGATTCTGGAAGATCTCCTGCACCATATCCGTCGGAACGTTGGTTAACACCACCCCGATTTGGCGAGAGTTGATATTGACCAGGCTCATGACGCTGTCGCCGATCATGTACACGCCAGGCGAACCGGCACTTGGCTGGGTGACAACGATGACCGCGTCGGACATGTTTCGAATGCCGGACGTTTGATAGCGCGGCGCGTAGGTCGCTGAAATGATGCCGGCGACTTTGTCACCCATGATCACCGCATCCAAAATCGTGTTTCCCGATGCCGTCAGCGGGTTGGAAGTCACGGTGGTTGGCGATCGCATTGTCTGGTTCATCAACGCGATCGATCGCACCACGTTTTGCGAAACGGACATCATCTTCTGCGCGTTGGACTTACCCGTGATGCCGTTGTTGATCAGCGGATAGACGATGGCTGCGACAATGCCGATGATGATGATCACGATGAGCATCTCAACGAGGGTGAAACCCTTTTGTTTACCGCGGCGGTTGGCTGTATGAATCATGTTTCTTCCTCTTCGTTTTTCGCTCAAAACCATCACTAGAAGGTGATGACCAGATCACTGGCCAATACCCCGGTGGGGGCTTGACCAAGACTCACAGACCCATTGATTCGCAAGGCCCCGTAGTGCGGCTCTGCGTTCGCACCGTTGGTGCCCAAGGGGTCATAATCTCTGCAGTACTGAATTCGTCCGCCCCACGGGGTTACGCCGTACTCGGCTTGTGGCAGAGCAAGCTTGCTCAAGACATCAACGTTCGCGGCGTCAAGGCTGTACCAACCATCCCGGCATCCCATATTCGAGGCAGGGTTACCGCCGGCCAGGTTCACGGCCGTCGCAGCGGGATAGAAATTGTTCGTCGCCGTCGGCGCGGCGCTGATACGCATCAAGTTGAAGTACCGCACCAGCTCATTGGTGATTTTCCGCATCCGCTCGGCAGTCATGTCGAGCCTGCTGCGTTGTAGGCCAAGCGTCGAAACATAGACCGCCCCGAGGTCTGGGTCCGTTACATCCCAGGTCTGCCGGTTCGCCAGCGTCAAGACCGGACTTTGACCAGGGATTCCAAGCGCCGCGTTGGGATTGCAGACGCTACCGGTGCGGGTGCAAGCCGTTGTGTACAGGACACCAAGTTGATAAGTCAGGGTCGCACTTGGACCAGTGCTTCGAAACAGCGGGACGGCTTCGGTAAGCCCGGTCAGGCGCTGATAAACCCTCACGTTGTGCATCGCCGAGGCGTCATCAACAAAGCTGGAAGGGTCGACGCGTGACCGCCTGATCAGATCCATGAGCGCAAGATCCGTGACCGCCGCGCTATTGGGGTCGAGTGGCGCATTCGTCAAGCCGGCGCCGGTGTAGGGCACTGGCAGTTGACCCAAAGGGCTTTGCGACGCCGCCCAGGACTCCATTGCGGCTCCGATGGCCGCATTGGTCACTTTCTGCCGGTCCGAGTACTCAATCTGGCTCAGCCCACCCAGTAGCGGGAACAGCGACGACAGCGCCTGCGCAATGATGCCCAGGATAACGACGGTGATAAGCAGTTCTGGGATTGTGAACCCGCTCTGCCGAGCGCGTGAAATACGCATTAAATTGTCTCGCAATGTTTTTCTTTAGACTACACATTATAAAATCATTGCGCAACGTAAGGAGGGCTTATAAAGCCTCTAAAGGCCTTTCTATGCATGGCGTTGTTGGCTACCATAGGCACATTGAAACAATCCACAGTTTTGGAGCATGTTATGCAATCAAATTTCAGCTTGAGCGACGCGGACGTCCGCCGGCTTGTTGACGATGCTCAGCACAGTCTCAACATCGACCTGCTCCGAAGCCACATTTACCGGTTTGTCAGCCTGCGCAAGGAAATGGCCGTGGCCATCCACAACGCCGCGCAGGAGCGAAGCGATCTGGTAAGAATCGTAGAGACGGCGAACAAGGTCCTGACGGAAGACCGGAGCACAGGACTGCTAAGCCTGCTCGATCGCAAAGGGCTTATCAGTGGCCACCGGGAAAAGCTGCGCGTTCAGCTGCAAACCAACCAACAGCTCGCCGAGCAAAATGCTGACTTCCGGCAGCGGCTTTCTGCGAGCCAACACTCGGCCGCACCCACACAAGCACTGCGCGAGCAAGTGACCAAGCTCACCACCCAGCTAACCGACCTCTCCGCTCGGCACGAACAGACGCTTCAGGACCTTGAACAGATCCGGCACGAAAAGGCAGTGGCCCCGTCGTTCGAACCAGTCTCGGCTCCGGCCACAGGGCAATCTGAAGACCTGCTGGCCAAAGTTGCCCTGCAGGCAGAAGAAATTGAGCGTCTTCAAAACGAGCTCAACGGCGTCCGGGGCGCATTGAACGAGCGCCGGCAAAATGAACTGGCTGTGGCTGTCACTACACAGGCCGCGGAAACCCCAGAACTGGAAAAAATCCAGACGATGTTCCGGGATCAGGTCAGTGGCTACCTGGCTGAAAACTTGCAACTGAACCAGGCATTGCGCACCAACAAGGAGGCTCTGGAGACACTGACGAGCTCACTCCGACACGTTGAAGGCCTTCTTGAAGCTGCAAATCAGGCCAACAACGAATCATCGTTGACGATCCAGGACCTGCGCTCCCAGATCACCACGGCCGAGGGCTTGATCCAGCGACTGCAGGACGACCTTGCTGCCCGGGACAACACCATCGGTCAACTGCAAGCAGAAATCCTCAAGTCACAACAAGCACTGACCCTTATTCAAAAAAATGAAACCCAACTGAAGGAACAGCTCGGTGCGGCGCAAGGTACAATTGCAGACCAATCCGGCCGTATCGACGCGCTGACGCTGACCCAGGGCAACCTTAGCGAACAAGTTGTTCAGCTCACTCAGCAGAATGGGGAAAGCGAACAACAAGTGCAGTCGCTGCAACACAGCATCCAACAACACATCGATCAAATTGAAGGGATACAGCGTCAGCTCGACGAAGCCGTCACCAACTGGCAGAACCAGCAATCGTCAAGCGCAGAGCAACTGGCTCAGCGTGACGAATTGATCAGCCGCCAGCGCGCTGAAATGGCTGCCCTCGAAGCCAGCAAGTCCGCGCTTGAGCGGACAGTGATCGCGCTGACTGAACATACCCAGAACCTGGTTCAAGTAAAACAGGCATTGGAGGGAGCCTTGAAAGCCACCTCGGCAGAGCGGCGTCGCGTTACCTCGCTCGCCAAAGACACCGCCCTCGACCTGTGCAGCGCGCTGCAGGCCAATAAAGCCTTGGAGTCCCAGGTCAATGACCTGCAGGCTACAGTCAACGAGTTAAACTCACGACTGCAGACCGCGAGCAAGGTGATCCACTTTTCTGGGCCTGCCTCCCGGCGGGAGGCCCCCGCCGAGGAAGTGCCGAACTTCGAGGAGGAATCTTCGATCGAACATAACGGCCCGGGCAACTCGATGTAGTTGATCAAATAACGATCAGGCAGCCACAGCTGCCTGGTAGCTGCATCTGGTGATGCAACCCACAGAGTTTTCCACAGGAGCAGTGGATAAGTATGCAACGCAACCCCGTCGACCAGATGGCTGAAAAGATCCTCGCCGGGACTGAGGTTGCCCTTGCGCCTGCAACGGTAGAACGCGAACTCAACTCCGTTGAAATGGAGCTGAACGCGATCGGCAAATTTTTTTATAAGTGGCGTAACTCCCCCCACACCCTTCGCCGATATCAGACAGAGATCGCCCGGCTGTGGCTCTGGGCCTCCGACCAGCACCTGCTGATTTCTCAGCTGACCGACAACGACCTGGAACGGTACGAAGAATTTCTGGCGGATCCGCAGCCACGTAGCCGCTGGTGCTCTGGGAGAAAGTATCCGCGCGGCTCAGTTGAATGGCGCCCCTTCGTTTCGGGGCTATCAATCACCTCCACAAACCATGCCTTCAACGCCATACGCGCGATGTTTACCGTTTGGTTGAAATCGGGATACATCCACAGCGACCCGATGGCAAACAAGGCACGAATCGGCTCATCCATGAATGATGGGGTGGACACCAGTTCATCTGCGGCCGTCGAATCGAAGGATCGCTGGTTCGATGACAAGATGGCACGGGCCATCAAACAAGCCTTGGCGGCGATGCCTGACACGTCCCCAAGCCTCCTGGCCAAACGTTCACAGTACACGCTCATTATTCGAACGCTGACAGTTACTGGGGCTCGGGTGAGCGAACTGGTGCACGCCAAACAATCACAGGTCTATGAAGATCGATCCGGATGGTGGATCAAACTCCGCGGGAAGGGGGGCAAGCTCAGGACCGTGCCGCTGCCAGTCGATTACATCACCGGTGTTCTGATGCCTTGGCGCGAAAGCCACGGCCTGCCGCGCATACCAGCAGCAGACGAGCTCACGCCGTTGTGTCCACCCAGAAAGTGGGTCGAAGGGAAGTCGGGGTTAAACAGCCGAATGGTCCTCGATATCGTCAAGAGTACCGCCAAATTGGCGGCTACCCTGATGCCGCCCGAGGCGCAGCGCGCGACCGCACTGCTGCAAAAGGCAAGCAACCACTGGTTTCGTCACACGTTCATCACAGCCCTGATCGATGACAACGTACCAGTCAAGACCATCCTTACTACCGTTGGGCAATCCTCAGAACAAACCCTGAGGATCTATGACCATAAGCAAGATAACGACCGCCATGTCGACGTCACTCGCGTCGCATCCAAGCTCTGAGGCCCACCGTGAATACTCCTTACCAATTGGAATCCCTCTACAGCGAACGGTACGTCAAAAGCGACCTCTATCGGTTTCTCCAGTCTCAGTCGGCCAACAACGCTCGCGGAGTGATCATCCCGTTGAACGAGCGCGGGACCAGAGCCTGTTTGATGCTCGACTCTCCTACACGTCGGGAAACCTTGGTCAGCACGGGTTGGTCAAACCAGTTTCTCGTAATACCGGCATTCCACTGGCGATTGATCACGAAAAAATTCAATCTCACCGTCATTGAAAGTGATGAGTTTCCAGCCACGCTGCAGCCAGCTCAACTTTATCAAGTGGCCAGGAACGCCTGGAAGAAAGAAGCTGTGACAACCCCAGCTTAATCGGACAGGTCAATCTTTCGCTTCGCGTTACATGGGCCCAAGCGAAGCTTGGGCAGACAATCACATAAAAAAAATACAATAAAAAATACACATGACCGCGCAGCGTTGATCACCCCCCTCACCCCCGAGATCACCTTGTAGCAATAAGTCCACCCCCACCCGATGACTACCAGCCCGAATTTGCCAAAGTCCATCTCTGCAATTCCGGGAAGCCAATCTGAATTTTTACGCTACGGTGACCGATATGCTAAAAAGAAGCCCCCCTCCCTCCTCCAGCATCGTTCATCTACCCCTGAATGTTCACGGTAGGGATTTCGGTTGCGGTGACATACATGGCGCCTACGACCTGGTAATCCAAGGAATGAGGCAGGCCCAGTTTGATCCCAAAGTTGACCGACTATTCGCTGTCGGCGACCTTATCGATCGGGGCTCGGGCTCCCACCGTACAGCTCGCTTCCTTGCCCAGCCATACGTGCATGCTGTCCGAGGTAATCACGAAGACATGCTGATGCAGCTCTATTCCGACCCGCTGGTAGATCGGCCAATTGAGGTCGTGGAGTGGGCAGCCAAACGCAATGGACTGAACTGGTGGTTGGACACACCTGCAGATGCGCAAAAGGACATTCTCAAATCAATTCGCCGGCTCCCCCTGGTTATCCAGATCGAGACCACCCGGGGGACCGTTGGACTGGTCCATGCGGACGTCCCCGCGGGCATGACCTGGCAAACATTCCTGCAGCAGCTCGACGAAGGGAACGAACAGGTGATCGAGACCGCGCTGTGGGGCCGCACCAGGCTTAATTCGAAGGACGACTCAGGAGTGGTAGGAGTTGGCCGTTTGTTTGTAGGGCACACCCCTCAATGGGAAGGGCTGCAGAAACTTGGAAACGTTTACGCTCTCGACACCGGCGCGGTGTTTGCCCAGTTGAATCACCGAGACAAACCCGGCGCCCGGCTGACATTCGCGAATCTCGCCATGAAAACGATGGATCTGACGAACGTTCGCCACACTCCTGCAGATCCTGTGGATGTACGCGACGGAATTGTCGATGACAGCCCTTTCGGCAATTATACGCGCTAACCAACCCCCGGCCGGCGAACTAGGGCGCGTCTACTGATCAAGCCCCGCACAGGGCAGGGCTTGTGGTGTACCTGGTGCGAGTATTCTCCGAGCTACAGCTTCTTGGCTTCAACGCGATAAATCGAAGCTTCAGCGATCAGCTCGCCTCCATCGAACCTAAAGTACATCCGCTCTCCGTAATTCAGGCTCGCTAAGTCGATTTGCGACATTGGCTCCTGATCAACTTTGTCAGCCACCAACCAGCCGAGGATCACGCTCTGACCATCAACCTTACCAGCGCACAACTTCTGGGTAACCTTCGCGTCGAATCCCTGCATTGAGACGATTTTCGATATGCCAGATCGGCACTCTCCCGAGGGGATATCGAAGGTCATCACCTCAACGTGGGTACTGACACCTGGCTTCACGATATAGCCAGCAGTCACCTTTACCCGCCATGTAGTGTTATCCGACGTCATCTTCGGAACAATAGTTTCAATGACCAACGGGGCCGCCTTGGCAACCTCAGTTGCTTGAGCCGATGTAGTGATCAAGATCATCGCCGCAGCAAAAATAAACTTCATAGATTCCTCGTTTTCGCGGACGTGAGAATGGGCGTCCTTCTACGTCCGCAGCCCAGCGATGGCTGGGCTTGTTGAATACCAGGGCGGGATCTCCGTTGAGGCTACTGCTCGGCGGCAACAACAGGTGTGCATTTCTTTGTCGCATTCAACCCGTCGAAATGGCCGACAACGCCAGGGATGTCCGGGTAGTCAAAGCGCCTTTGAGGGCCTGGCACGCCAAAGCCATGGAAAATCCTGTAATGCTGATTTTTGGCGAACCAGCACACGCTTTTGTCGCCAAACACTGCCAACGGCACCCCCCGGGCTGAGCTGAAGAAGCGGCCACCTGGTAACGCATCCAGGACAGCCCTCACACGCTGCTCGGCGTTCAACTTGCGCATATCCCTCTCCATCGGTTTATTCCAACGCGCTGCGACCGGTACGGTCGGCCAACTCACTTCTAATGGCCTTTAGCTCAACCACATGTTGCTCCAGCGCATCGACGGAAGCATGAGGCGAGTTAACCGCCAGCTTGCGAATCAGTGAGCTGGCTTTGGCTGAACTGTTCAGGGCACGTTGTTCAAGTTTCTTCAAATCGTGGTCCACGGATGTTTACCCCCTTACTCGCTGAGTGAAGCTTGTCCAGCAACGAGTAGTGTCACAGGGGATCGCAGTTCACCCGAGTTGTGCATAGCATCGGCGCACGCATTCAAAAGTTGCTGCGCTAAACGCATGGCCTCTTGGGCATCGCTGATCTGAACCTGCAGATAGTCAGGGTATGACACCTTGCCTTCGATCACCTGGCGCCCTTCACCTTGGTCAAAGAGGATCTGGCTATCCTTTCCCGCAACGTTGAAAACCGATTCAAGCAATAGGGGAGTGACCGTCGGAATAGCATCGCAGATCTGGGCGGTTATCTCTTCGCTTACCTTCATGGTGTCCTCGACTCTCTATTTAGTGAAGCATCGCTAATCTGTTCATAATTTCCCATATCTCGCAACTGCAGTAGAACTCAGCTACATCCAAGTTCACGCGGACCGGCAAGACGAGCACAATATGTTGTCCTGGGGACTCTACGAAGATCGTTTTCCTTGGCACAGCTTTCGGCGCCGTCACCAGTCCTGGCACGGACATACATCGTATGGATGATCTTTCTTTTCTTGCCGGATCCGGTGACCAGATCCACTGCAAAAGTCTTCCACTCTTTGTCCTTCCAGAACGAGTGAGCCTCGGCTTCATCGCCGAACAAAATCCGCTGCTGCAACTGGTTACCCTCTGTCTTCAGACGCAAAGGAGCGTCGATTGACAATCATATTAGGCACATGTGCCTATCAATTCAAGTAGCCATCAGTATCGAGTCACACGTTATTCTCGACCGACCAACGATGTACTTAGCGGAGAGGCTGACCCGTGGAAGTAGCGCGAAGCGGTTATCGCATGCTGGGGACCGAACCGAAATCGAGATCGTAGTCGAGCGTCTGCTCGCTCACAGGAGACTTCGGGGTCAACTCGGCGACCAGGGCATCGGTCAATCCCTCAGCTTCGTACTCGTTGCGCAAAATCGCGTGTCGGTGCCGATCGAATTCATCGACCTGGAAGACGGCCGCTATTTGCAGGAAGACCAGAGCCTGGTCAGATCCCCGCGTCCCAGTGACATCCACCAAAAGCACCGCACCCACCCTCCGGCCTTCGATCACCAGGCGAAAACTGTAGCCCAAAACCGGCCGGCCACGAGACCCCTGGACCACCCGATCGCAATGACGCGCCGAATGGAGGATGAGGTTTTCCACCAAGCCGGACGGGATCAACGGCAACTGAACCTGGTTGTCGCCACAGAGAAGCCCGTCTACGGCCCTGCTGAGCCCCTGCGCAAAAGGTTCGACCGACAGCTCGGGATCTGGCCAACACGATATGAAGAGATCACTCAGCGCATCCAGCAAAGGCGCACGCAAGGACTCTGGATGAACCAGCCTCGAACGAGGACTGGCTTTTTCTTTCATGACGGCTTGTTGGCCTGCTGGCTCAACACGCTCTGCAGCAAATCCAACACAACGAAATCATCCGTGGAGATGAGCGGGATCGCCCCGGTTTTGAAGTTCTCGCTCAACCACCGCCCATCCTTCAATGCGCGAGCCTGCACATGAATGGAGACGCCGTCAGCCCTGCCACTTTTGAACGGATTGCGTTGATCTCGGTGAGTGACCACAAGCGTGGCACCCCTGTCAGCATTTGAAGCAGAGACGAGGTACAGCGCGAACGTCCCCACAGATCTGGAGGCAAGCGGAGGATGCTTGGTCTTGACCTCAGGATTTTCAGCGAATCCTTTTTCAACAGCGGCCTGGCCGATTTGGGTAAGCCAAGCGGTTACCTCTTCCGTGAAGCGCAGATTGCCTTCACGCGTCCCGAGACCGAGAACACCGTAATCTTGGCGCATTCCTATCTCCATCACAGCTTGAACGACTCACCCATCTTGTTCAGGGACTGGTTCGCGACCCTGCGCTCACGAACACTCTGCGTTGCGCGATGCCGCTCATCTGGAGAGACGGAAACGTTCGACGAAGAATCGTTCTTGGCAGCGTGCGGAGCCGGTTTGAGCACACTGCTCAAATCAAAGCCTCGGGTAGCCCTGGCCAAACTGGCCTGTGGAACCAGGCTCAATACTTCATTGAAAAGCATGGCATTGGTGGAAGCAGTATCGGTTCGGCGCTGCGATGGGGTTTCCTTGCGCAGACTCCATTCCAGAAAGCTGAAACGCACCAGGTCGGCGAGCATCTCCTCACCGTTCAGGACTGGAAGGTTACCGTCGATGATGTTCAAGGACTGGCGGATCAGCCACAGCAGATGAATGACCACCTTGTGTGGCTCACGCTCAGCACTCCATTGACGAACACTGATCTCCTGACGACCGACAAGCAGACCGAACGCTGCCGGCGAGAGGTTCAGCCGGCCGCGCAGTTCTTCAGCCGTTTCCGTCGTGTAGAACGGCATCAATTCCGGATAGGCCGAGTAGAAACGCACGAGAACGGCCTTCGGCACGTTCACTACTTCGTCGGCCTTTTTCACCGTCATGTCGTACCAAGAGCGCCGGGACGGGATGGCGAACACCGCCTCCATCAAGTTGATGTCCAGGTGAAAACGCTCCAGGAACTCCTGCACATCTCCGCCGGTCACCGGACGATCTTCCGGCGGCCATGGCGCAGAAGATTCTGTGTGGGCATTCCGAGCTTGAGTTGCAGTCATGTGTCCTCCAACTGATATCTACTTTTGTCTATTCAATAGCATACACGATTTACGCTGATAAATTTAAGAGGGGTCGATAATTTTGAGCGCGTATTTTGCTTGGAAATCCACGAAAGGCACGTACACCGCTGCGTCCAGGTCCTCCAACATCGCGACCATTCCGGCCGGTGTGACGAACATGTACTTGCGCCAAAGCACATGCCGCCGGAGCTGGAAGTACTGCCCCTTCGTCATTTCCAGTTTGATGGCCAGAAACTCGTTCCAGAACAGGAAACAGGCCTCCGCTTCCAGAAGGGTAACGAACGAAAAGTGGGCTTGAGCTTCAGGTATCAGACTCAGAACACAGATCGCGTCGTCAGCCTCCATGCGGGGCCGGCGAATGAAATGAATCTGCGGCAGATCAACCGAGGCCTTGATCCCGAGGTACGCGGAGATTTCACAAACGGCCAACTATCACCTCCTGGCGCTCACCATCTACGATGGCGAATAGGTTGAAATCGGTCGTCAGGATCTTCAGAGCATCCGCCCAGTAGGTCTGGGTGCGCAGCCGGATACGCTCATTCTCGACGTTGGGTGACGAGTAGCGGACCTGCCAGCCGGCAGGCAAGATCCTGGCAAGGGCATCGCTCAAGGACGAATCTTTGATGTCTGCATTGACTACATAGGCCTCAGTCGGAGCCAGTGGCCGATTCAGAACAAACAGCCCGCGGGTGTTCTGGCAGTTGACCAGCCTGGTCGACCCGTCATTCACGACAACGGCATCATGGACCACCAACTCGCCCGCCTGGGCCATCGCTAAAAGCCCTTGACCGATCAGGACGACTCCGAGACCGAACGCACATTTACTTCTCATGACCTGCTCCTGAAAGGTTTTCGGCTGTTCCCAACAGTCCATCGGCGAAAGCGACGAACCATGTCGAACAGAGTGGCGTTTTGTTGCTTTGCGTAAATGATGAAGCCGATACCCAGTGCACAGAGGAGCTGAATCAACCAGAAATTCAGGAAGATCGCGATCAAGACCAACATGATCCACGATGGGTGATAGCCTAAAGCTTCCGGCTCGCCGCAAGCCCTCACGTAACTCGACGCGTCGCCCGCGACTTGGTAGACCTGAACCTGGCTCATTGAAAAGCGGCCCTCTCTTTCGAGTCCATGAACTCAATTCGGTCCAACTCGGCTTTGGCCAGGCGACCGTCCTTGTAGACCTCACGGGCCTCGTCAACCATCAAACGCCCGTGAGACTCCATCACCTTGCGCAGTTCATGACTCAGGTTCTTCGCCGAGCGAAGCCGGTCTTTGATCTGCCCATCAAAAATCAGTCTTTCACGCAAGGCCACACGGCGGCCATCCGGCCCCTGCCGAAGCAGCTGACTAACGATCATCGAAAGGTTGTCCACCAAGTCGTACTGGACGGCAGGAATTTCCTCGGGAGTGAACGCCTGCAGGATCCGCGTCACGGTCTGTACCGCGGTCGACGTATGCAGTGTGGATAGTCCGCCGTGCCCCGTAAGACTGATTTCGATCGCAGCTTTCATGGTTGCTTTGTCGCGCATCTCACCAACCAGCACCAGGTCAGGGTCGCAGCGCAGTGCAGTTTCCACGGCGTAGGAGAAACTGGACAGCATCCTGGGTACTTCCCATTGAGTCACCTCCGAGAACGGACGCGGATACTCCGAATGCAGGTACTCGATTGGAGATTCGATGGTGATCAGATGATCGCTGTGGAGCGGCGACTGCAACCGATGTCGCAATAGGGCAGCCAACGAAGTGGACTTCCCTGAACCGGTGGGGCCAGTGACCAGTATCAAACCACGGTCCAGCTTCATCACGCTGTCGACGATGTCATCCTGCAGATAGACTTCTGCCACCGTCGGCGGGTCAATGGTGATGCGGCGCATCACGATGCGAAACCCAATACCGTCATAACTGCCACGCAGCGTCACACATACCCGCCAACGGGAGCCCATTTTGGAGCCCTGACGGCAGGTGTAGGCAAAGTCGCGCCGCTCACCGCCCAGCACAGAGGTGACGATCGAGGATGAGTGATACAACACACTCATCACTGTCCGCACTTCGTCGTTTGTGAGGGCACGATGAGTGAGCCGGTAGATGGTTCCCTGGACACGCATTGTGAGGGGTTCACCATCACCGAACTTGAGATCCGCGGTTTCTTTATCGTGCACGTAGGCAAGCAGATCATCCACATCTTGCTGCGACTTGAATGATTCGGGTGGGGTATACAGCTGCCCCCTGCTCAAAGTGTCAGGCAGCATGTCTTCTGCGCGGCGCCGGCGATCCTGGAGCCGCTGCATGTCATCACTGACCAGATGCTGGAGATCGCGCGCAGCTTCAGGGTTTCGCTCTACCATCGTCTCGTAGAATTGGCGCTGCTCATCCTGATTGAAACCACCAGAGGCTAAGGTGTCATCGTTCATTTTTCACCTGGTGCCTTGAAGCCATAGTCAAGGGCCTTCCAACGCCCGGGTTCAGACACGAAGTAAGCATCTTTCGAGATGATTTCCTCGCGAACACCGATCAACAATTCATCGCCACTTTCCGAGGTGATGACCTCACCCGGGCGGCGCTCGATAACCTGCGGAGGATCAATCATCCCGTGGAGCGCCAAGAGCCGGTAAAGGACCATGCCGCGGAAGCCGCGCTGCAGGGCTTCCAGCCGCAGATCAGCTTCGTCTATGGCCATGCTTCGACCTTCCTCCCACCCCTCGCGCATTGCCTTGTCCCAGCGCTCACTTTCTTCACTGGTGCGGGGAAGCAATGTTTCCCGGGGAAGCGGCGGTTTGGCCATGTCATCCGGCAAAAGAAAATCACGCCACGTCAGCGCCGTGTTGCGAAACCTTGCCTGAACCATGGTTCGAAAATTTTTGTCGACCAGTTTTCGCAACCGGCCGTCATCTTCGATCGCGCGATAATCTTCAGCTGAGTCCAAGATTGGCGGTTGGAGTGTCCCGGACCTCAAATACAAGCGGCCGAACGGGAAGCTTTGATCGAGCTGCACGGACTGATTGTCCAGCAGCCGTGCCTGTGCCAGCCAGCGGTTATACCGGCCCAGTTGCACACCGTAGTTACGACCGGCCTCGCTCATTAACTGAATACGCGCGAGCTCTTGTCGCTTGTCGTCGTCCATTGTCGGGCTGGGTGCTTCCTTGGCCTTTTTCTTCACTTCCACCAGCGCCTGCTCCGGCGATATCGCCTCTTCTTGAGCGATGCTGTCACCCAGCACATGGAAGCTGGCCATCCCCAGCATTAGGCCCAGCAGCACGGTTTTCATTTTCAGGATCCCCATCGTCAAAGCTGCCTTGCAGCCAAGACTACGGTCTTGGTTGCTGCATAGACGTGAAGCTTCATGTCCGTGGGCACCTGGTCCATAACCTGAGCCATCACTTCTTTCAAGGTTCGCCCCTTGCCCTCAATGTTCACCATCGGCGGATTGCTTGGGAGCGTGACTGCAGGGACAAACTTGTACCCGGCCAGGTTTGCTACCCGCTCAATGGCTTTCGGATAAGGCAGCGTGAAGACCTCTTGGGTCGTACGGTCGAAGCCAGGCACAACCGCTGCCACGGAGACGGCTTCACGCTGGCGATCCAAAGCAGTGCGCTTTTGATCGGCGATCGCATTTTCTGCACGGGAGAGGCGTTCGAGGTCGCGCTGCGCTAGTTCTGCCGCGGCTGCCAAGCGACCCACAAAGGGGTCATTGTTCAAGTTCTCCGCCGGCGGAGGTTTTGTGACACAGCCTGCCAGGCACAGGACGAACGAAATGGTGAGACTTTTTTTCATGCAATTACTCTCCGCCGCTAACTTCAACTTGGGGCAATGATCAGAGGCAATGTGAATTTCCTGCCCTGCATTTCGAATTCGGCCATGCCATCTTTTTCGCCGATGAAACGGCAGTTCACGCCGTACACCTGCTCGCTAGCAGAAACCACACGCACAACGCCATCAGCCGCCAAATACACAAGGGCGCCGTTCTCACGAAACCTGATCGGTGACAGCAACATGCGTCCCTGAGCTTCGCTTTTCCCTTTCGGGTCCGACTCCTTTTTTGATGGATCAGTTGGACCAGGAGCGGCAGCGCCGCTAAAAAACGCCTGCAGGCTCGTTGGAACCGGTAATGGCGCATCAACCCGGGGAGGTGTCGGCAGGGGCGGCAGAAATGACTCCACCTTTGTCACCCCCTCCTCCCGCGCTGGACCAAAATTCACAGCACTGACGACAGCGCTCAGCGCCGCATTCGTTGCGCGCAGCCGGTCGACCTCATCAAGCTTTTTCTGAACAGCGATCGGAAGCTCCACGGCAGACTGAGGTTCATTCCCCAACGCGTCCAAGGCTGCGGAGACATTGAGGCTCGACTGATACATCTGGACATTGAGACCAAGTAGGGAGCCCAGGATCGAAATTTGCAGCCAAGGTAGTTTCTGCATCATAGGTCGGATGCCAATAGGATTTCGTTCAATATAGTAATCTCAAAACTATACTTTTCCAAGTTTGTATTTTGGTATAAATTTTATCAGACTAGGCCCATCAACCCATACAAGGCCCCTGTTCATGAATGATCCATTGCACCAGGCACTCGCGCTTGAACGGCGGGCAGCCGACCGCACTGCTTCGAAGGCGAGCAACCTTTCTCTGGAGCTTTTTGCCCAAGGCGACCTGCTTCCCCCGGTCGCTGAATTTGATAACAATGCACTGCCGGAGTGGAGCGACAGCGTTAGAGGCGTTCCCAATGCGATCATCCGCGGGGCGCTCTTCGCGGCAATTCAGGGCAAGACACGGCGTTATATGAAGGGTGAGGTCATCGAGCAAGGCGATGGGATGACGATTCGGTTCACCGGCATGCAGTTGGATCAGTCTGACCTCGACGTATGGGAAACACTGATCCACATCTCTCGACACACCCCAAAGGGAGAAAAGTTCTATGTCCATGCCGGGGCCATTCTTTCCTATCTTGGCCGGCCGCGGGGTGGGGACCATTACCGCTGGCTTAACGAGTCCATCGATCGAATGGTTTCCGGAGCGGTAAGAATCACTTTTGATGATCGATACAGCTACTCGTCGACGATGCTCAAGACATGGAAAGATGGTCTGACGCAGGAGTATTTCATCCAACTCGACGAACAACTCTTGTCGCTGTACTCCCTGGGCTGGACCCAAATCAACTGGGCACAGCGAGACGCACTCCGCGGCAAACCCGTCGCGCTTTGGCTGCATGGCTGGTATTGCAGTCACACCTCTCCTGAAGACATTTCCATTGCCCGCATCCAACAATTGTGCGGCTCAAGCAATCGCAACCGTGACTCTTTTAAAACCAAGGTGCGTGCCGCATTGGAAGAAATTAAGAACATTGGCGCGATCGCAAACTTCAATATTTCTCGTAACGGCGTGGTGCACGTTGAGCGATACCCTCTCAATACCCTTCCAGGGTTTTAACCCGGCTGCAGCGCATTGATCGTCAAGGCAGGAATAAACATGGCCCACGAAACCGCACTCACCAGCTTGAACCTCACACAACGTATCCTGCGCAAGGCGAGTCGACTGCTATCGCCTAAAAGCCTCCAGAACCAGGAGCCGCATCCAAGCTTGATGGGACAGCAGCTGCACGGCGCGCTGACCTTGCTTCATACACAGAACGATGCGTTTCGCAGAGCCCTGAGCAATCCGCAGATGACGCTTGTAATTTGGTTTGAAGACCGAACAGGTTGTCAGGTAAGCGCAGCGCAGTGTGACGATCGCACCTCAAGAGGAATGCCTGAGACCGCGCTTGAGATGATCCTGGGCGTAACCACGACTCTCGAACGACGCTACATCGCAAACGGGGTATTGCACGGGATCAAAGTCACACTCCCAGAGTCCATCTGCGAGCACTTCTCTTCCGTTCTCCGCGACGTCGGTCAGCGCCACGGAACCCGCGCGTGGATTAGAAACTATTCCGAACCCGCCTATGCAAAAGCCTGGGACGGGAAGGTAGATTTCTTCAGCTGACTGTACGCCTCACAGCGCAGCACTTCTCGAACGGCCCGGGTTCGCGTTGAGTCAAGCGGCCACTGCCTACCCGCCTCTCTGAAAGCAGCTGCAGCACCACTGATCTGACGGATCCGCGAGCGGAGCCAGTTTGCATCGGCAGTGTACTGCGCTGCTGGATTGTTCTGCAGCAGAGCGCAGAGCTTCAATCTCAACTCACTTGTCAGCCTGACTCTTCCCAAGATGTGGAAGTCATGATGGCGCAAAGTGGAGCAATCCTCCGGGCTCATCGCCTCAAGGTTCGATGGAATGCCGGCACATATGCGGTCGGTCCCAAAGATTCGCACGGCCCGCTCCAGCATTTGCCCGGCCGACAGCCACCCTCTTTGAAGAGGCACGATTACGCGAGCCCCCGCCTGGGCCCAGATCCGCACCTTTGCGGCGTGTTCAGCCCAGAGCGCCAGGCTCGCAGCCTGGTCCCCGATCACATCTGGCGCAACGATACTGACCCCTTCAGGCCTTTCGGTATGCCCGAGAACGGTATCGTAAACGCTGAAGACCTTGGCCCAATCCACTTCGACCCCCTTCTGAAACGCAGTGAAAGCGCCGGAGTCGATAAACACCGCTCCCCCGCCATCGAGATATCGCGGCAGGACCAGGATCTGCTGCGACAGGTTCAGGAGCGTGGCCACCACACCTACCGGCGCGAGCTCCTCAACTGCGGCACGAAGATCGCTTTTTGAAGACATTCCAGAATGAAACGCAATATGCCAATTATGGTCCACCAGCCATCCCTCAGGCACCAAACTGCCATGAACAAATAGACCTCAATTTTACTAACGTATACCTGATTGTAAATCGTAGAAATAATTAATTTTTATAACAGCATTCCTTGTTGGCTCGCATGACTAAACATGAATGAAACTAATCATAATCGACGCAGCACACCTAATTCTGCGGTACTAATGGCCAATGTTTACTGGGAACGCCAATATTACGTCTCCGTTAAAATGAGCGAACATCATCATCGAGTCACTTATCCACAACCATCGTCATCCGAGGTGGTTTGAGCCGACCTCTCTACGTCATGCGAGATAGGTTGCGAACACTCAGGCTGAACGCTGTCGTCACGCGAGGTAGGGAGTCGTCATGCGAGGTAAGGACCTCGTCATACGAGGTAGAAATCCTTCGTCATGCGAGGTAGGTCGAACTCGTCATGCGAGGTGGTTTCTGTCGCCATCGCACGACATAACTATCTGTTTTTGTTGATATTTTTAGTTTTCGCTATTCGCCCTATATGTTTAATAAAAAGATATATATATGTAAAAAGGCCATGCACCCTGGTCACCAGCAAAGCGACCGTCGTGACAGCCTTTCGACTGCCACCTTTCCAATGACAAAACTGTCGACTCAGGCCTAGAATGTTGAACATACGGTTTTGTTTCGCGATTACGGTGTTAACACAATGAGTGAAATGGTAGTGGTCATCGAAGCGCCCGGGAAAATTCGACCACTTCGAAAAATCTTGGCCGAACTACGCATCAACGCCCAGGTCCACGCTACCGGAGGCGCGCTGTACGACATGCCCCAAGATGTACTGGGGCTTGATCCTAACGACCTGACCCCCGAGCGCTGGACCCCAACCTCCTCGCGTACCATCCAACACCTGACGAAACAATTCAAAGACGCCAAGCGCATTGTCGTTATGACCGACGGCGATCCAGACGGTGAATTGATCTCTGCGCAGGTGAATAGCGTCATGGTCGCCTCTGGGTCAGAGGCAATTGTCGAACGTGTGACAACGTCCGCACTGAATGCTGAAGCCGTCAAAATCGCGCTGCAGTCACCCCGGGCGATTGATCGCAAGGTGTGTGTTGCAGTGATGGCCCGTCGAGCAATCGACAGAGCAATCGGTTTTCTCTGCAGCAACCCGAATGCATCTGGTCAAGTCGCAGGGCGGGTGAGCAGCAAAATCATCAGCACCATCGATCGAGCACCATTGAAAACGATCAAAGTTGCAGGGACACACCCTGCGCAACCAGGCTGGCGTATTTGGGGTAAAGGCACGTCGACCAAGCGGGAGTCACTGAAAGCAATAGAAACGGCGTTCCGAAACATGGACCCCGAATTGATGGGCTTCAGTCGAGAAACCACCATCAGCAAACCGGCGCCGGCAATGCTCAATGGTGCGGATGCACTCACACTTGTAGCCAACCAACTCAACATCCCTCTAGCGGAAGCCGAGAAGCTTATGCAAACGGCTTATGAGCGCGGAGCGATTAGTTACCCAAGAACCGATTCCAGGGACATTTCTCCGCGGACCAGGACGATGCTCGAAGACGCGATGCGCACCTTCGGGCGTCGCGTGGGGCGTTCCAAACCCGGCAGCGAGGGCTTCAGCGGGTCCATAGCGGCGCACGAGGCTGTTTATCCATGCTCTCCCATCAAATTCAACTCATCGAGCCTGACAGGGCTCTCCAGGCTCGACTCGACAATTGCCATCATTACTCGCCGCGCCTTCGCATCGCTGTCGCCTGATGCCAGGGTTAAAACGATCGAAATCGAACCGGACGCTATTTCTTCATTCCTCTCGAAAAAAGGCCTTCCGCCTGTGCAAGTCCGCATTTGGAAGGACATCCCTGAGACCGCCGGTTGGTTAACAGTGGAGAGGGAGTTCTTGAGACCAGTGCAACTCACCAACATCCCGCTCGACAGCGCGATCATGGAGCGAATGGTTGAACAGAATATCGGGAGGCCGTCCACGATCGTGGGGCACATAGGTAAAGCGCTGAACCGTGGTTGGGTTCATGAAAACGGGACACTTTCCGGCAAGGGCCAGACGGTACATGCATACTTGCAGCAGAATTATCCGGAACTTCTGATCCCGCATGAACTGGATCGATTCCTTGCCCAGGCTGGTTTCGACCAGGTGAATCAGGCGGTGCTGGCTGGCATAAATGACGTTGGATTGGATTTCAAGATGCTGCAGCACTTGGCAAGAGAGGCTTCGATGGGAGTCGGCACATCGTTCCGACCGGATGCCGATGCCGATGAGAGCGGCTTGCCGACTTACGCTCCCGAGGAAGATGTCGAAATGGCAATCGGGGCACCATAGGCATGTACGCAAAGTCACATATTTGTGATTATCTGTACATCACGGCACTGAAACGATAGTGTCCCGCGTCTACCCCATAAAAAAAGGAGCCTACGAGGGCTCCTTTTTACGTTGCAACCAGGTCAGCTCAGATCGATGCGCAGGACAAAGTCCAGGACCACTTCCATCGCTTCCTCGCTGAAAATCGCCCAAGCCCGGCTCACAGGATCCTCAGCATTGACCGGAACGCCCAGAACCTGTTTGCCATCTATCCAGTAGCAGTGGATATCGAGTGCTGCAAACAGGACGGCAACTCTCCTGAAGAGCTGTATCCGGGCATCATCTTCAGGGTCGTAGCGGTAGGCGAACGGAATGTCGTACTCCTGGGGCAAGGCCTGACCAGGTGTCGCAGGTAGTTTGTGCTTTTCCGCTACAGCCAGCACCTGCCTGGCGACCTCGCCAATCACTGGATCATTGGTCCAGACATTGAGTGAATCGTAGGTGTTCATTTTAAGGTGGCTCCCCCGCCGGTGATTTCCGTCACAATGTCTTTAAGGATCTGATAGCGCGCAATCATCCTCGCACGCTGCCAGATAACGCTGCAGTTTTCATCATGACGAAAATTTTGGTGCGCGTGCTCCAGCAATGCGTACGGCAGTTCGAAAGACCTTTCGCCTAACCATTCGAAAAATTTGGATGATGCCGAACAAGGCAACGCCGCGGCCGCCGCGGTGAGCTGCGAAACACCCTCCTGAACCAATGCATTCTCCAGTCCATTGCTTTGCTCGAACGTGTGCAGCAACTGCGCTATGTCGGAATATAGGGTGCTCAATCCATGATCGACATCCTGCAGTGACCAGTGCTCCTTGTTGTCCATTTCTTGAAAGAACGACAGCAGTTTTGGTTCACGCTCGGCCCAAAACGCCTGGACTGCACCAGGCGTAAGGTCAACCCCATGACGGGAGGTCATGCACCTGGTCTCCGCTCGTTGCCGCGCTCATAAACACGAGCGGTCAACACGAAATAATAGGTCGAGACGCGGTTCTGACTTTTGGTCGAACCAATCAGGCCGGCCAATGGCCCAGCTTTTTCATACCCTGTCACGCCAGATCCGGAGTTGGTCTCGTCAGTTTCCATTTGGCCACCGATGATGATGGTGTCGCCATCCCGAAGCAGTGCTTCACCGTTGTAATCGATGTTTGCAGGAAGCGTGATTTGTGTCGGTACTTTCGTCGTCCCGTTTGCGTCGGTCAGGTACTGATCAATCGTTTTAACCTGCGATCGCACCGCAACGTTGAGGGTCAACTGTGTCCGGATGATGCCAGTTTCCAAATCGATTTTTGGATTGACCCGGAGCAAGGTCCCGAAACGAATCGGAATCTGCGTGTTGGTCGTCGCCACAGAACTGCTCTGTGTGCCGGCGACCGCGCTCTGACTGACCTGGCTGAACAAATCCGTTTCAATACGACGAAACTCCGCCGGCGCGCCCGACGTGGTCGCGATGGCAGGACGCTGAGTAACGGTTACGTCACCGATCGAGGACAGGTAATTCACAAAAAGATTTGCCGGGTTCCCCTTCAGGACCGACAGACCCAACCCAGTCGAGCCAATCACGCTACCACCTGGTGTCATCACGGGTGGACTACCTGGCGTTCCCGGCATGCTCGGCGAAATGGTGATACCGCCGGCTGGGTTGTTGTTGATGATCATGCCAAGCTTGCCATTGGCGAACGAAGCAAAGGCGGTGAGATCGAGGCCTTCTGACTTGTCTTTCGTAGTCGATACGAGGATCAATCGACCCTCAAAGTGAATCGCTGTATTGAACTCGCGCGATACGCCCTTGATGTACTCGTCGATTTCATTCTGCAGCCACTTCGGAGCCTGCACAGTAATCGTGCCGGTATCTGGGTTGACGCTGACGGTGCCCAGTTTTTGCGAGCGATACATGTCCGTGGACCTGGACGCGTCTGCTGCGGCCATCGGCTCCATGTTGCCAACCGGCAGCGGCGGCATCCCGTTGATGGGCATGCCGGCCGCAGTGTTGATGACACCTGGCACCACCGTGTTGCTGCTGACCGGAACCAGAACAGAAACCCGGTTTTCGAGCTCCTCTTTCATTGACTTCCAAAAGTCGGATTTCGATTCCAACTTCGAGGTGCCAGAACGCTCACCCTCAGAGCCTTCACCGCCGTTGCCAGATCCTGAGCTTTGCGGGATACCACCCAAGCCGCCGCCGCCCATGCCGGAAGAGCCATTGGCACTCGACGCAGAGTTGAGCGAGCTGGCCAGCGAAGCGCCGACATCGAGCGTGCCGCTCAGGGAAGCAGACGTGAAGTTGGTGGAGCGCTGGGAGTTGATGTTCAGCGTCCACTGCTTGGCCCGCATTGGCACGATGGTGACAATGCGGCGGTCGTTGTCGACCACATAATCGAGCCCCATTGAAGGAAAAATAAGGCGCATCGCGGTTTCGGCATCGACATTGGTAAAACCGTACCCGGCGTAGGTGTAGGTATCCAGTGGCATCGTACTGGTGATATTCAGGCCTTGGCTGAGCAGCGATTTGGCCAGCTCATTGCCATTGACCGGTTTGTTGATGGCCAGCGAGATCCGTTTGTCCTGGAGCCATGGTGAGCGGACCAGGGGCATAGTCTTGCCGGTCATCAAAGGACCGTTGGTGATCTTGATGCGTTGATTACGTTGCGACTGCTCGCTTTGCGCCTTCAACTCTGCAAGTTCATCCATCATCTTGCTGTAACTGCCCCCCTCTGCCCCCTTGGGGATATTCTGCAGACACCCCGAGAGGGTCGCACCGATAACGCTTGCCAGCATAAGTTTTGCGAAATTGTTCATTGGGCGATCTCTCGTTAGTGAAGCCAAACTTTCTTTTCGAGTGGGCTGATTTCTACGTTGAACCGGTAGGGATCCGCGTAGGGTTCAAGGAACTTGGCCACTGCCTCTTGCGGTGTTGCGGCGCTGATGACATAGCCGCCTTGAATTTCCTTGTCCTGTTCACCCAGGTCCCACAGCGGCGTTTTCCAGTTGAGTTCCTGTGTCATTCGGAAGAGGTTTTCGTAAAGGCCACCGCTGCGAACGTTGAACGTCACACCCGGTGCCGTTGGCGCTGCGGCCGCGGTTGGGGTAGCCACTGTGGCAACAGGTACGATCGCCGGCGGAAGAACTTTGGTGGCCGCGGTACTGGCTGCGACAGTCGAAGAGCCCGTCGAGAATGTTTTGGTTGTCAGCGGTTTATCCGCTGCAGGCGTACCCACGCTTACACCAGGTGCTGGTTGATTCGGAACTGGCGGGACGGGACGACTGCGGTGCGTAGCTTCAATAAGGCGTGCTGCAGCATCCTTGTTCAGACTCAAGTCACTCACGATCTGAACACGGTTCGCACGTACACCCTTGCCGTCGAAGGATTCGTAAGTGGCACTCGTTTCCTGGCGGCCCGACGCGCCCGGGTTGATTTTTTGAACGCGATCCCGGCCTACCAGCCCCAGTGGTTCGTCAAAAGGCAAAGCGCTATCCATCGGCGGCCTAGCCGGTGAGGTGCGCTTGACAGTCATGGTCTTTGACCCGTCACGTCCGGCAAGAATGTCTGCTGGGTTTTCGAGCGACACCGAGTACTCGACTCCCGCGGCATCCCGTGTGCGGATCATCAACGGGATAGGTTTTCGATAGCGGTATACCCGCGAAACCCCGTCGGGATCACGAGTCTCGGTCAACCAGTCTGGTCCGACCATCGACGCGCCACGCAGGCGAATGATCGCGTCATCGCGATTTGGTGATAACCAATAGCTGACGCTGAAGGGCAAATTCGCAGTATCGCTGACCTTCAACGTGGTCCAGTTTTTCCCAGGAGACTGTCCCAGAGCGTTCATCAACTGGTGATCAATAGCGACGCGGTTGGGCTGCAGCAAGGGCGAGCTGCCCTTCGGTACGCCGTCAACAATCAGTTTTAGGCTGTCCTTCACACCGTCGGTGGGATCGGCCGAGACCTTAACGTAGAGCTTGATTGCCTCATTACGGTCTTTGAGATACAGAATTACGTTGGTGTTGACCCAGGGCTTCTGCGGGTGAATTTCCACCGCACCAGAGTCTTCAACCAGCTGAACGTCGATCACCGAATCATCCCCTGCGCGGGCTCGGCGAATCGGCCATGGCGCGCCGTTCTCTCCCACCACCATGACGGAGGTCAGATAGCCGAGCTGTAGGGTGACCGACTTGGTCTTTCCTCCATCGGTCAAGTCAATGATTTGCTCCGGGCTAGTGGCCGTAGCTCCGGCGGGCAATTGCGGCGCCAAACTTTTTCGTTCGTTACGCAGGTACTCTTCCACCGCAGCTTGTTGCTTTACCGTCATTGGGCTATTGCGCTTGAGGACGGTGTCTACGAGTGGATCGCCTGTACGGGGGGCATCACTGAAGGCTGGCTCTCCGTCCGCATGAGCCGTCGAAGCAAACGCTGCGAGAAACATCAAAGTCCAGGTATTGATATTCATGTCTTGTTGACCTTCACTCGAATTGCATGCACTGCAAGACCGTCAGCGCGGTTGGCCTGGTCAATGCGTAAGAGGTCGACTTCGATGGACCCACGGCGCGGCTGGTTTACGTTGCCGTTGAAAACGATGTCGATTGGATGGGTGATGGTGTAGGACTGCCGTGCTACCCCGTCGGTGACCTTCACTGACTTGTCCACGAACTCGCCAGGACCAGGCGTAGCAGCGAGCACGAGGCGAGTTTTAGGATCTCTCAAGAGCTCCATCAAACCGGCCCGTTCGAACGCGGCCAAGTAGCTGCTGTAGCCGGGATCAGTAAAACAGGTGCGTTGAGCTTCTGCCTGCTGACGTCTGTAGTTCACATAGTCGAGCTGGAACATCCGAATGACGCAGGTGGAACTGAAGTTCAGCGCCTTCTCCTCCCCACCGATAGGGGAATCTAGCGGGGTCAACTGAAACAGGGAGCCGTTGTGAGTCGTAGCGAAATACTCTCGCTTGATCGATTCGATTTTATTTTTTGCGTACCAGATGGTGCCCCCCAGTCCTACACTCAAACCAACCACCAAGGCGATCAGCACGCAAATGAGGTACAGAAAAATCTTACTTTTGAAAACGATTGCGCCGACCAGCTGATCGTCATTGACGTTGTTCATGTCGCACTTCCTTTGGATGTTGATTCAGACCAGGCCAGACTCGAAGCCAAGGGATGGCGAACGCCTTTTTCTACCGGGGCCACAGGTGCTGAACCAATCAACTGCTCCTGCCAACTTGGCTGACTAGACGCTATTTCATTTGAACGAGCCGGCTCCACCGGCTCGCTCGTCTGCGGCAGATCGACCTCAACAGCAACAGCCTGGGGGGTTAAAGGTTGGGAGATATCTGCTGCCTGCTGGGCAATGTGCGTCTCTCTGACGTGCACAGGCGCAGGGATGATTGCTGCAGGTGCAGGTGAGGGGCCGGCCGCCGGTGCTAGTGCCGCCGGCGCCGGAGTGGCTTCCTGCACCGGTTTCGGGTGCATTTGCAATTCCACCGGCCGCTCTTTTAGAAGACCGAGCAAGACACGCTTGAAGGCGTATCGATCAGCTTCGTCTTCCGAAATTTCTTCAAAGAGTTCCTTGGCCTCTTCTGCGATCTTGTCGATCAGACGGAGTGCTTCACCTTCCACGGGATCCATAGGATCCAGTGAGAAGCGAAACTGGCGACGCTTTAACGAACGCTTCGCGCGTGCCATGGCAGTTACTCCTGAGTCGCTGCCAGGTGCCGGGCAAGCTTGTAGTTGCCCTTGGCATTAGCGTACTGAGGGTCATCAACCACGATGGACTGCGCGCGGCCGATTTCGACACCTTTCAGGTCATCCCGGAGCATTTCGGTGGTGCCGCCGGCGAATAGCACGCGGCGCAATTCGTCACGGCGCCGGGAGACGATCTTCTCAACACGAGGGACGATTTCGTTCACGATGGCGCGCGTTTCGATGGCGACGATGTCGCGAATGTTTTCCTCGCTGTTACCAATCTTCAGTCTCGAACCGTTTTCACGGATTGCCTGCTCAACAGCATACAAAGGCGGTGTGCGCATCAACCCCATGCGATCCTTCACGGTATTGGCAACACGCTCGTACAGGTGAAGCGCGCCGACCTCGAACGAATCAGAGTTGCCGCCGAAGACCAGAACCCCGTTTTCAAACAGCGCGAGGTCCGTGGTGTTGCCACCGATATCGACCACAACGTCCAGGCCCTCAGGCTCAACCTGAAACATCCCCTCCTCGTCCATCATGTAGTCGAGGTAAACAGCGACCCCTTCCGCCGTGCCATTGAGATTGGCGAAAACCGATCCACCCCGGGGCAATTGCAACCCTTCGCGCCCGGCTGACAGTACGGACGCTGGCTGTCGCCAAGCCTTCACCCGGGCCTTGATAAGATCGGAATTGACTTCCCCGCGGGAGTTGTAAAAAACATTGAGTGGCATGCCGAAAACTGCATCGACCTCGGCGTTTGAAAGATCGCCGAACTCCTGCACCAGGATCGCCAGCACGAGTGCAGCGTTCATGTCGGAGCTGTAGTAGCTGCCGAAGCGAGTATCGAGAGGTGACTCGACCCGCGGGCCAACCGCATAAACACTGCTGCCGACCTGAATGACGATTTCGTCAGGACCCTTTGTCGCGCCGCCCAGACTGATACCGACCTGTGGTTTGGTGGAAACTGTGCTGCGGATGGAGATTTTCCGTCCGTTGCCGGCGTAAAGCTTGGCGTGGTTGCAACCGATATCTGCACCCACCGTAATCTTCTGAATCATGCTTTCTCTCCACAAAAATAGAATCGTATCGGCTTTATCTTTTTGTTTTACCGTCGCACTCTCGAATGCAAACAAATCTTAGCCGTTTGCTGCGATCAGCACAACTGCGAAGACGCAGGAATAAGATTTATATGAAAGAAAATTTTTGTTGGTTATAGAATCGAATAGTTATGCAGAAAGCGCCGGAGTGAGCTCAGTCGATGAGTAGGCAAAAAAAACCCCGCTCAAGGCGGGGTTTTCTCTTAAACGACTGGATCAGTTGTCGAAGCCTGGCGCATTGTCAAACTGATCCGGCTCTGGCAGTGGCTGCGGCTGAGGATCAACAGACTTGTCAGCAGGCTTGGCCGCATCGATACCGGCTTCCTTCAACAGATCTTCGCTGTAGGCCGGCGCCGGGAACTTCTCGGACGGGACCAGGAGCGGGTCGAAACGATCTTTCGGGGTCACGGACAGGTGGCTGATGTAGTTGAACTCGTCGGAAGGAGCTCGACGGATGTAGCATTCAGCGGCATAGACCTGCTTGTCGTCCTGGAAACGCTTGGCCAAGGCCACGTAGTTGGCCCCGCGCGGCGAGTTCATCATTTTCTTCGACATCTCGATCGACATGACCGGAATCATTTCGATGACACCTTGGCCGGCCGCGGCCATTTCCAGCATCTTGGTCAGGCGCGTGTTTTTCTTCAGACCTTCGACGACCTGCGCACCATTCTCGGCGCGCTTGACCTTTTCGCCGTCCACTTCAACTTCCGCAACACCCTGGCGGATCGAAGTGAAATCGATGACTTCACCGGCTTCGCTCATCAGACGGACGATCGGGCGGGCACGGGAACGATCAGATGCGCATTTGTCGGCCAGCGCCGCGACTGCGCCAGGGAACTGCTCGGGAGTCAGAGTCAGTGGCTTACCCAGGCGATCCAGCGCACCCCAGTTGGTTTCTTTGGTGCCTTCCACGTTGGTGCCGGCGCGGTACATCGCGTTACCGATGGAGAGCTCATTGCGGCTATGACCGAAGAACTCAGCCCAGCGAGCGATACCTGTGGTTGGCTCACCTTCTGTCTCAGGCTCGCGCACCCAGACGGTGCTGAACAGAATCATTCCGCCGACGGGGACGTAGTGATTGCTCTTTTCTTTGGAGAAGGAGAGGAGGTCATTGCGTTTGGTGTTTTCGGCCGCGTCACCAGAAGTGGTCAGAATTACGGAGTAAGGCTTTCCGTTCAGATCACGACCGATGACAGTGTCGATGTCTTTACTGCCCTCGGAAGCCACATAGGCCTCGACCTGCAGCATCAGGCTTTGTTCGGGTTTGTTTTTCTCTTGGCTTTTGCGCTTGAACATGACGTGCTCCTGGGACTTGGCTGGCGTTAATGCCATCGACACAAACCATAGACACACGTCAATAATTTTTCAAGCATATTTTACTATCGACACTCATTTAGTAAAATTAAAGCCAGTTCATGATCCTGCCCACGCCATTTACCTGCGCGCCTTGACCTGGATGAAAGCCCAGCGCAACAAGTATCTGTCCTACGGATTGGTCAGTCATCGACAGCGGGTGATTCCATAACCCGGCAGGGACGTGGTTAAACGCGCCATGCCGGTCAACCAGGGCCGCTACGGACGCTGCAATGACATGAGTTTTTTCGTCAGCAGCTTCCAGGCTGATCATTGGCCAGTCGGTTCCGACGTCGTCACCGCGCAGTTGCCAGGCTGTGTCCAGTGTCATGGCTTCCATTTCAACGATCGAGGAAGGCACGGCGATCTCCGCGCTCGCGAATCCGAGCAACTGGCGAACCTGGTCCCAATCCAACACGTTTCCTTTAACCAATTTCATTGTTGCTCCTCCTTTTCACCCGTTGTGCTGGCTTGGCCAGTTGTTTTCAGTGAGTCCGTCATCTTGCCTTTGAGATCAGAAAGCGCACCGCGAAGTGAGTTGGCCGAAAAATTCTTTGGCACCGGGCTTTCTGGGTAGGTGTTGTTTGGGTCATCCGGCATAGCGTTTTTGACGGCCGTGTTCGCACTTAAGCGCGCTTCCGGTAACGTGCCTGACCACTGGGAATCACTGCCGGTCTGCTGCATCTGTTTCACTTCTTGCATCACCGCAGCACTGAGGGCGGTTCGTGAAATCATGGCTTGCGTTGCTGTATCCGGCGCGTGATCGTCCATGCTGAATGAAAAATCTGCAGGGTGGATCAGCGGTTGGTCTTCCTTCATTTTCACTTCAGCCTGCGGCGCGGGCGCAACACTGATAGGCAACTCCGGCAGCAGCGATTCATCGAAGGTAAAAAGCGGCTGCGAAGGCGCGACAGTCGGCTGCTGCAAAAGCGCTTTCTCAAGCAAGTCCAGGGAGTCTGATTTTGCAAAATCGACCTTGCCGTCACCTGCATCCACCGTCGTCGCCGGCGGGGCAGTTTTCGCAGGTTGTGACGCAGTGGCCACGACCGGCTTCGATTGAACCGGCTGAGGGTAAGCCAATCCAGGTGTCCCTTTTCGATCACCTTTGAAAATCTGCTCAGCTGCTTTCTGCATGGAACTAAAGAGCTCGCCACCACGAGTCTGGCTGCCCTCGATTGCATTTTTGCACCACAGATGAAACTCATCGCCGAGGTCGATAACAGCGGGTTCAGTGGTTGGCAGGTACGTCTTTACCGCGCCCTGGATTTTGTCCAGATGTTTACGCATTGCGATAAGTCGTTCAGCGTCTTCTACGACACCGCTTACCCCAACAGGGGTCCTCATCCGGACGAAACTGTTCACCTGCGACTGCGAACTTTGCTGGATGGCTGGGTAGAACATCTTCACCTTGGTCCAGAGTTTTCCGCCAAAGTAGATGTGCGCCATACCTGGATCTTGCGACGCCATTTGGTCAATGCGAGCACGGTCTACTTCCTGCACTTGAAGCGCATCCACCGACTGGAAATTCGTTCGCATGTCAGGGCGGCCGCCATTAGGTCGATCTCCCCAGGTGCCAGCAACCGACACAAGTTTCTTCCCGCACGTATCGACCAGCAGCTTGACGGTGTTCACATCGAAAGTTTTCAAGAAAATTTTCGTACTGGTGTTGGCGTTCACCCGATCCGCTTCGACCTCGGAGCCCTTCTTGAAACTGGCCCAGTCTTGACCGCTAAAGCAGGCAAAAACGCCCATGGATCGGATTTGAGCTACGACATCGCCGAAGCCCTCCACGCAATAGCTTCCGTATTCATCAAGGAACAGGCCGTAAGGAATCTGCTTGCCGATCGGGCGGCCATCAATCAGGATTTTCTTCAGACCGGTGAGCTGGCCACCGCCGATGATTGGCAGCATTGCGTTACGCATGCTGGTCACTACCATCCGGCCGAGTTGCTTCAGGGACTCAGGAGACTTTTCCAGGGCCGGGAGCATGATGTAGACGGTGCGGCGCTGGTTAATTACATCGATCCAGTCGATCTCCGAAATGTCAGTGCCAGTGATGTACCCGTAGGTCCCCGATAACAGCGACAGCACCCGGGTGAACTGCATCTGCAGGAAGCCCAACTGCTCGGACATCCGGCCCATCGACGTTTCTTTCGCCTGAGGCTGGGTTGCTTTCTGCCAGGCTGAATACCCTGGCAAATCATTCAGGAACAGCTGCGCTTCATCCCGCACGCGCTGTGAATAGATCATGTTCTGAGGAAGCTCAATCAGCTTTTGCAGCGTCATGCGCCGACGCAGGTCATCGGCAACGATTGTCTCACTGCGCAGATCTCGGTCTTCGCAAGCGGCACGGATGATCAAGCCGAACAACGCTTCGGCACGACCACGCCACATGTCGTCATTGCCGCCGCCGGAGCCGCCCCCCATCATGGAAGAGACCATTTCCGACAAACTGTCCGCGGAAGCGATCTCGAAAATGTTCGTTGTGTTCGAACGTTTGGTGTTCGCTCCGCCAGACGTCAGGTAGTTGATCACCAGTAACTGGCGTTCGAGACCAAAGTGGCGGGCAAGCGTGTAGAGCATGAACCAAGTGGTGATGTCGGCCTTGCCGTCACAAAAAATTCCGCCCGACCCCTGGGCCATAAGTTGGGCAATCATTCCCAAGATGGCCTGGGTCTTGCCGCTCCCTGTGGTTCCGATCAGGAGCAGGTGTCTAACCAGCAGGTCCATGGAGGACCAGATCTGTGCCCCGCCATTGTCCATGTCGGAGCCCAAAAGCATAATGCCGTCCCCCATCATTTCCTTGGGGTCCTTCAGGAACAGCAGGTTGCCCAGGATGGGAACGTGCTTGAGCGGCGTAACCTTTTTCACCACGCCAAAAATGTCCCTCACCACTGGGGCTTGCTGCAGCTTGAACAACTTCTTGTGCAGCGGGGTCGCTTTACAAACGAAGGACGGCCTCGATAACGGCCATGCGTGTTCCTGGCGGGTCGCCGCGAAGGCGCCGAATGCACTCACACCAATACTGGCGGAAATCTCAAAAAAACCAGGCGCAGCCAGCGCCAAGAGCCCCGTCCCCATCATCAAGGGGGGAGCGTACTCCTGGATGGCGTAATTCATCCGCTCAGCAGCGGTGAGGTTCTCTCGAATATAGCGGTTGTAATCGAGCTCTTTCGCCGCGTCGCTATGACGGTTGTTCGGCTTGGTTGCCAGTGCCATGTTGCCCCCTTAAAGCCACGGATCGAAGGATGCCCAAATGTCGTCGCTTTCGACCCAAGGGCGTTCGTAGGGGTCTTTGCGTAGAGCTTCTTCCAGCCACGCTGCGGCCCATCGGCCGCCGGCATCGAGTTCTGGTTTCATCGTTCCTTTGGAGGTGTTGTAAATTTCAACTTCATGCCGGAACTGGCCCATGATTCCGGAGCCGGCGACAAAGCTGGTCCTGCGTCCACAGCTGCAGACAGCATCAAAAAAGGCGACATCCTGATAGCGCAAGAATGACAGCGGGCCAAATTCGACGATCATGAGTCTGCCCATCATTCGAATCAGGCCGATGATTACCGTCTTTTCGTATAGGTGCCCTTTCGTGGCGGCGATCGCGGCGTTCTCGCGATCTTGTGGCGGGATTTGCTTGATCAAAGTGTTCCAGGCGCGGCCGTACTTGCCCTTTTCCAATGCCTCGATCGTCGTGAAAAGTGGACCCAGCGTCAGATTGAAAACCGCCGCGGCTTTCTCGGTTTCGAAGCGAACCAACTGTTTTTTGTCATCAACCTCGCAGAGGTTGTAAATCTCTGCCATACGCCATGGTGTAAGGGGAGCCTGTAGCGCGATCTTTCCACCAAACAGATCCATCTTGCTGGCATCAACCACATCGTTCATCCACTCTCGCCCGGGCATTTGTTTGATCAACTGAACGATGCTAGGAATCCCTACGACGACCCTGAACATCTGTGGATCCTGCATGCGAGAGTGCTTGAAACACCGGTAGCCGGCGTAGATCAAAATGGGACTGAAAATAAGCGTCGTGAACCTGTGAACATAGTCCCCATAGCGCTTCGCTTCGACGTAGCCCATCGCTTTCAATTGCGCCGGCTGCAGACTGGCCAAGTACTCGGGGATCTTGTGAACGGTAACTGGATCACGTTTGAGCAACGGCATGAGTTGCTGGCCGATCTCTGTA
Source organism: Pseudomonas sp. GW823-FHT02C02 (assembly GCF_058797635.1). Classification (NCBI taxonomy): domain Bacteria; kingdom Pseudomonadati; phylum Pseudomonadota; class Gammaproteobacteria; order Pseudomonadales; family Pseudomonadaceae; genus Pseudomonas; species Pseudomonas sp. GW823-FHT02C02. The sequence continues at coordinate 96,177 of NZ_JBXAJV010000017.1, forward strand.
GTGGCCAACCATCCCCAAACTTGCGAGACGGGGACGATCAACCATTGCCAGATTCCGAGAATACGATCTGAGAAATGATAAAGAAGGAATATGAGTGCTGCGAAAGCAATCAGCACAGAAATTGCCCCCGCGTCATCGCTACCATTATTGCCGTTCATGGGTGTGTTCTCGGAACTGGAGTTCAGGGATTGGGGCTGGATTCTTGATCGAGCTGGCTATCGAGCAATTGCTGCATCGTGGCGGCCATTTCAATGCACAGAGTCATCGCTTCGGAGACCCGACGGAAAAAATCGTCTAGCGGCCAGATCTTCAGTCGTTCAACTTCAATGCGAAATTTTTCCGGGTCACCGCTCAAGGCGGAGAACTTGCGTGTGGCAGCCATAATTTCCCCATCCCACAACACGGGATAAAACCCTGCGCACACCTGGATCAACGATTGAATTTGCGGCGCTTGATTTTGGCTGCGCATGCGAGCCGCTTGATCAACAACGAGCTTGGCCATGTGCCCCGTGATTTCCTTGCACAGATCGACCGCATCGTGCCCAAGACAAGCCTTGTCACGCATCGCCAAAATCACTTGGGCCGAAGCAGCCACCGCGCTGCTCAGTCGCTCCGCAGAATCATCACCTGGGCGAACTACTTCCTGACTGAGTTCGGAAACCAATTTCATGCCACTGGCGACAGCGTGTTCGGCCAGGGCAGCCAAATCGGCGGCGGTGAGCGTGCTGCCGTCCCGCCAATGCGCAGCGATGAGCCCAACAATCTCACGAACGATAATGTGTCGGCTGAACGGTGCGCGCTCTGGGTTTTCCAGCAACCGTTTCTGGATCCGGTCACACAGGTCGATCGTGCGAAACAGGAGCGTCGATTGTGCCTTCACAATCTGCTCACTGGTAACGCCTTCACCCAACCCAGGGCGGTGGAGAGAAGCAAGCATCAATGGCTCGACCAGTTGCAGACTGACTAGTTTGCGTTGGCCTGTAGATGAATCGTCTGCGCTTGGAAGTCTTTCATCGCGCAGGAGCATAACCAGCCTCCGGTGCGAGATCTCGCTGAGCAGCAGGTGAACGTAGCCAGGCGCCATTCATCAAGTTGATCGCCCAATGCCCCGCTGCATCTGGGGAAATCATCTGGCCTGGTTCAGCGAAAGCAACCTCAGGACAGGCTTTCATAACGGCTTCGATAGCATCAGCGCGCCATGCGCCGTTATCCACCAGTTTGCTCTTTGCATAGCGCAGGGCGAGCAGTACCAGGGCTGGAGGAGCCAAGGCTGTATCCCCTGCACCACTTGGTACAACAGTCAGCCCTTTATCAGACTTTTGAAAGCCGTCTGAAATGGCATTGGCCTCGACCAATAATTGGCAGGTGCTGTTGACGAGATAGGCAAGCAATACCGAGTTACCGGATCGCACGCGCATGTCCAATGCCCAGGGTTGTCCGCCGCTAGTCATCATGCAGAGGTCTGCAAAGTTCGAATAATTTCGTTCCATCAAGTTGGACTCCCCAGCCTTTGTTTCATGACCGACACCCAAAATTTCCTACGGTCCAGTTCCAGCGACTCTGGCGCTTTAGCTGGATTGAGATCCTGCATGCGACGGTGGACCAATCGAACATCAGCAAACAAAGTTTCTCTTTTCGAGTACTCCTCGTTGCTCATGCTCGAAAGAATTTCAGCAACGTCGTTCAGTTCAGAGGACCCAAAAACGCGCTCGGCGGCGCCGATGCAATTGGTCAGGTACTCTTCGAAGTTGTAGGCCCACTGGACGTACGTCGGCTTTGCGTTTTGATGGGCACAGATCCAATCGTAAAATCGAGTTGCCTGGTTCAAAAACGCCTGAGGGGGTAGGGGTTTGCTTCGGTCCGTCGAGATTCCCACATACCCCAGTTCGTAAACGCCTGCGAGCCCGATGTGGTGACAGCGGTGACACCAGGCACACAAAGTGATGATGTTGGCCGGATTGTTGTTGGTGTGGTCATCATCTTTATGATGACCCTCCTGATAACGGTCAGCCTGCCAACTGCACTCCTGGCATGTTGAATGGTCACGACTGATGGCTTTGCTGCGGGCGTCGAGGTACACCTTGTCATTGTGAATTTCCTCTTCACGCCAGTTACCGCGTTTAACCCCTAGCAACAAAGCCATCGTCGTCAGTCCTCATACGCCAGGGAGCAAAGTCGCGCCGCCCATACCGAGCATGGAAGGCAGAAAGTAGGCGCCGACACCCGCAATGGCGTAACCAGCGGTTTTGGCAGGCTTGGCTTCAGGGTCATTGCCTTTTTGAACTTTCGACCAGTTGTCCCAGCCCTTATAAGCGAAGAAGATGCCCGCGATCTGACTGACGTTCAGCAGCAACAACGGGAGGCCAGAGATGTTGCTGTTCAGGTTAGTGATGCTCTCACCCAATTGGGCGGAGGTGTTTGCTCCGATTGGGTTTGATGTTGTTGCCTCAGCCATGCCAGCCACCAACATCGAGCCGACGGCCATTTGGGTTTTCCAGTACAGATCGGAAGACAACGCTTTAAAGTTTTTCATCTTGAGCTCCAGGTTATGTCATCAAACCCAACATCAAATCGGCGTCATACAAGAGCCGACCAAAGTCAGGAATCATTGGGACCGTGTTGTGCACGATCGCGAAAAAGTAGCGGGAGTGATAGGCAATGACTCCGGCCAAAAAATGAGAGGCGACGGCGCCCATATTGTCCTGCTGGCCAGCGCCTCGTCCTGAGACGACCCGCGCATAAATCAGCATGGATTTCACGGCGTAATAGATACCGAAAATGGTCACCAACGATTCGGCCAACGCGCCAATAGCGGTGACCATTGCTGCGCTACTCCCGCTCGAACCAGAGGACCCGCCACCGATGGCCCCGCCGTTCAACAACGGATCAGCGAATGTCGGCATGACAAAAAAACAAAGCACAATCAGAAGGCCGAGTGACATAAGTGCACGGCTTTCTCGGTTAGCGGTATTCACGGCCATTTACGGATGCTCCAGTTGCTGAAACGTTGCTGATGGACATGCCAGCGATTTTCTGCCCTGAACTGACTTCGTAAACGTTGCCGCCGATGATCATGTGGGCATGCCAATTGTCCTGGACCAAAAACGACCCCAGGTATTGGACGTCTGCTTTGGGGGCTTCGGCAGCAGGAGCCGCCGGCTTGGTCGAAACAACCTTCTGGACAGGTTTCTCAACCGGTGTTTTTGGCTTTACGATCGGCGCGACGGCTGTCTTCGTAGGTTCTGCTGGTCTCGACTTCGGCTGGTTTTTTTCCGCTTCCAAAGCACGGTGTTTCCAGTCGTCGCGCTCCTTGCTCACCAGTGCCAGTTGTTCTTTGACGGCGTTCAACTCAATTGACGTAGGTGACGACGGCTCGACCGGGAGCGCAGCTTCCTTCGGCGCAACAACTGATGCCGGTGGAAGAGTCGCGGGGGCAGCTACTTCGGCATTGATCGGCGCTTTCACATCCGATGGTTGAGTACTGGAAGCGAACAGCTTGTCGTCATCACTGCTGCCGTTGAAGAGTTCGTCGCCGGCACTTTTAGCTGCGGCTGCATCGAGGGCGGCCCCAGCGTCTGTTGCACCTAAGTGTGAGACGTTGTCAGCCCCAGCCTGAAGGTTCTGGATAGCCGCTTCATAGGGCGCAACTTGTGTAATAGGGGCTGTCGCTGCGGCGGTGGTTTCAGCTTTATGTTTTTTGTACTGGTTCCATCCGATTACGGCGAGTACCAGGACACCGATAATCAATTTCGGCTTGTGCTTTTCAAAGAACGAAATCGGTTTATTGCGACTTTCCGCCGCCACCGCCTCACTCGAAGGGCTCACTGGGGGAAGTGCTTCAGTGAAACCGACATGCTCTGGATCGGCTTGAACGAGTGTGAGTTCATCCAGGCTCATCGCAGGGGTGTGACGAACAAACTCAGGTTCGTTGATCGAGGAATAAGTCGAATCAAGCGGTGCTACTGACAGGGAAGCAGGCGCTACATGAGGATCCGTCGTAGACGGCGAATGGCTGTCGCCAATCGTCGGCATGGGCGGTAAGTCGGCCAGCATGTCAGCGCTCGAAACTGGAACAGGGGCTTCTGCAGACGATGGCGCGCTGTTGATGAGCAAATCATCAACACTCAGCATATCTGCCGCAGGAGGGAGCACGAGCTCATTCATATCCCCAGTAGCGTGCTCATCGTCCTTGGTGCGACGCTCGCTTCGGGGGAGGTCTTCAAAAAACTGCTCTGTCATTTCAAATGTCCTCAGCGAGCATCAGGCCGATGATTTGCATTGGTGGAACTTTGGCTTGAGGTTTGATTTCCCCTGCCATTTTTTGGGCTTCTTTCAGTAGAGGCTCAGTGGCTTTACCTGCTGCATAAATGGCCAGATCGCTGCCGGACAGTTTGTCCTGAGTTGAAGTGGTGCCACCGTTCGACACGACGGTGGTGCCGCCGCGGCTTAAGCCATCTGCGTACGCAGCAGGGAATGCAACAAGAAAAAGTGCGCCGGCCCGCTGGATATAGCGGCCGTTGAATTCGGCTTTGACGTTAGGCATCTGGTCGGCCCCGACCGCGACCATCTTGATGGGGATGGACTCCTTGTCGAGTTGGACGGCGAAACACTCAAGGTTGAGATATTCACGACTTGGCCAGGTGAAGTTGCACAGAGCCTTGCGACCTGCAAACGGGCCTTGTTCGATGTCCGCTTGAATCGTCCCGGGACGATCGGTGTCGGCACCACCAGGTAATACTGCGGTCCAGACGGTTCCCATCGGATAACCAAGCTTGGTCGAAGATTTGCCGGTGCCACCCAGCCCGGTTCGCGACGATGAATCCAGACCGTCGACAAGGGCCTCATCCAGTTTTTTCTGATCGAGAACGTGCGCCGTGGAGACCACCCGGGCAGGGCCATCAACGCGCTCTGATATACGGGCCAACTGGATGGCCAAAGCTTTTTCCATCGCGTCAGCACGCTTCTGATCGGCCTGAGCTTGCTGTGCATTCGCGGTCTTGTTTGATTGACCATCACCAGCTGGAGGCTGCGGTGGCAATGGAGGCTTAGGCGCGGCATCAACCTTTGGTGCAAGCGGCGCTGTCGGTCCAGCCAGAGGCGGCACATACGTGCCATTGCTCTGCTTGGCCTCTTCCAGTGCTGCGACCTCGACCTTGCCATCCAAACCTTGGACGCGAGGATCATTACCTGCTCGCCCCTCACCCTTTGCCGGCGGAGCAACGTTAACGATGGTGTTTGGTGTAGCTGCTGTTGTCTGACGGGCCTTGCCATAGGCGTACACGCCAACTCCTACCGCCAGTGCGAGAGCAATCAACAGCGCCGGCCGGTTGTTAGCCAACGACGACGCCACCCCACTCCAGGACTGCTTGCTACGCAGCCCTTCGTCAGCTGGCTGCTCTGTCCGATCCATGTCTTCCAGAGTTTGAGATTCACCCAGCGTACTTATGGTGGGCTCTGATTTTTCCGCCATCGTTTATCGCTCCAAAAATATGCACAGAAATATATCAGCGCAATTCCTTTAGCACAAGGAAATGGCCTCTCATGCAGTGGTTGTTGACGTGTTTTGATCCATCAGATAGCCTCCGGTCCAACAGGCTCGGTTGGCTTATACTATTATTGTATTGTCATACTATATAAAATATATATGGTTTACCATTGTATTGTCATAGTATTATAGTCTCGAAAGCATCACATAGGCTTTCATTCTGAACGGTTTTAGGCTTAGCTTGATTCCGAATCGCATTGCCCAGAATTGAGTCGCATAGCTATGCGAATGAACGCCAGATCAATTTCCTCAAGTGATCCCCTCTTCCCAGGGATCAAATCGCTTCGCACGGTTTTAACGACGACTGAAGAGCCGACGGGCCCTATCAGGCGCTTTCTGCTGCGCGAAAAAGCGAGGGTATGCCGGTCATGGCGATAACTTGAGATTCAAGGACAAACAATGCTTAACAATGCAAAGAATGAGGTGGGTTAATGGCTATTCCGGCGTTGGGCGTCGTCATCCTCGATGACAAGCGGTATCCCGCGACCTCTGCGGGCTATGCAGTAACGGCCGAGGGCGGCCGTCGGATCAATCGACTTTCAGACCTGGCGTCCGGAGTGGTCTGGTACACCAGTGTTGGATACGTCGAGTTCAAAAGGGGGCAGCTCTACAAGCAGTCGAACCTGCGTGGTGATCAGCTGCTGCGTTGCAGCATGTCCAGCATCATTCATGAGATCGGCCTCGAATACGCACCGATACCGGAACAGGCTGAAGCTGTATTCAAGGTGTTCCAGGAAATTGCGGGCTACCTGGAAGCGAATCTGGGCTGGAACGGCAAGGTGTTTGGCAGGCTTGATTGGTATCTGAACAACTTCCTGGGTATCGCCGCCCGCCAAACAGCTGGGTCACCCCTCATTACCGCTGCTCGGAATGCGCACGAGTACATGACCCCCGCGATGGTCCAGTCCAACCCCGATGCGACATCCCGGACCTACATCGCCCCGCGAATCCCATATCTGCAGGCGTTGATGACTTTGCCTGTTCCTCATCTGCGAGCTGACTGGACCTATCAGCCATTGTCCGGTCAAGCCGACAGCAACAGGTTGGTCACCGAAGGCGGGTTGGGATCTTTTTTCGAGGTCAGCATCAGCGATATCGACCCAGACCTCGCTGTAGTCGCGCCGTTTGCTGCTCGGCAGTCCACTGACTCTGATCCGCGAGTGTGGTGCGCGCTGCCGGAGGCAATGTTCTATGCGGATCGGTCGAACCTGGTGGTGCGGGGTGTATGGAAGCCAAGCCGCGTGGAAAGCCTTGGCGAACAACTCGCCGCAGCTTCCAACGGAATGAAACTGGTCCCGGATTGTGACTTCTCATATTCCGCTGGGCTTATCGCGGAGTCCTTGCTCTACGCCATTCTGGGAACAACATCGGGCGACAAGCCTGCCACAGGCAGGGAGCCGGTAGCCGCTTACGTCGCCGCGCATGATCGCCTGATGATGATTCGTCACGCCCAAAAGGTGTACGACGCGGGCTACACGCCGATGTCCAGCGCCTGCGGCGGACGCCTGGTGGTGTCCCTTCCCGCTATGGCCATCGCTGATCTGGACAGCCTTTGCCAGGAGATGGGGTTAGAGGCGCCCATGACCGGCTCATGACTGCTGAGTAACACCGCGTCATGCGAGGTAGGTTTGTCGTCATGCGAGGTGGGTTGCCTGGACTCGGGACTGTCGCATTGGACTCTGGGCAGGCATTTTGAGTGGTGGTTCGGCCCCCCACCCTGCCCCCTCCGTACCTGGCTCAAGAGGGTTGAGTCGCTGCGTCATACGAGGTTGTTTCTATCTGTTTTCAGTGTTTTTTCAAGAATTTAGCTGGATTTACGCGTTTCGTAGCGCTGCGAGTGGTAGAGGCGCTTTGTTGGCCTTTGAATCTCCATGGCGAGCATTGAATCGCATAGATATGCAAAAAATGTATTTACGTGGCATTAAGTGCCGAAAGAGAGGGTTATATCGTGAGCGATCTGACAGAGGCTTCATCCACAAATAAGCTTGAGCGCGCCATGCGTGAATGGATTTCGGCAACCACTCTGGGCTCTAATTTTCTTTCCAAGGTGAAAGGTTATCGCGACCCCGCGTTGCTGCTTCAATTCAACGCGCTGACCAACGAACCTAGCGAGAAGGCGATCGCCAAAATCGATGAGATTGTCGCAGGGCTCGACCAATGAGCCTGCTCTATGGGTTGAATGAGTTGTTCGGGAAATACTCATCCTCCCGTCTGCCAGTCATCTCTGTGGTCGACGCCAAGACAATCCAGCTGCAGGCAGGGTTGGGTTACATGAGTGGGATCCGAATGTCCGGTGCATACAGGATGTTCGGTAACGCCGAGCGCCACGACGCATTGCGCTCTCTGTTCACCCTCCTCGCCGCCCAACTGCAACAACCTGGCTGCCAGATCCAATGGGTGACCGAGGTCAACCCAGATCAGGCTCGACAGGATTTGCGGATGCTCACCGATGTTTCGCGCGAAACATGGCGGCGACTGAACGTCGACATGGTCACGATTGAGGCGTTAATCACCTCGCGTGAGGAAATGTTGGCCGGACGCGCGGTTCGGGAAAACAACATAGCGACAGTGACCACGTCTATGCAGTCATTGGGCGACCCAAAGCAAGTTGCGTTGGACTCTCGCGGCGCGCAGCGGCTGCTGGGGGGGCTGCCCCGTTCGTTGAGCGCGTTTACTCAGATACTGGGCAGCAAGATGCAAACGCTTTACCAGCGGCATCACAGCAACGTCAACGCGTTCACCGCAGCGATGAAATCGCCCGATGTGACCCAGATCTGTGAGCCCATCGATAGCAACGCCCTCATGCGCGAGATTCGGCGGCTTTACCTGCCGGATTCGACTCCGATGAACTGGGCGCCGGCGGTTCAGGGGGACCGTGCGTACTTCAATGTGAATAGCCCTGCCGATGACCATACGCGGCTACCTCACCTGCGAGACCAGATCCTTCCTGAAATGATGGACGTTTTCGATGACGGTGTGGTTCGTATTGGGAGCCGCGGAGGGCGCTTTTTCGCGGTCGCTTACATGTATGTCCACCCGCTCACCTGGCTTGACTCCGATCAGCTGGTGAACGAAATGCCTCGTAACTTCCACTGGTGGACGTCGATGTGCTTCCTTTCCGGCGCCGAAAAGTGGCGCAGTTACGTTCGGTCGCACAAGGGTGTTGCTCAAGCAGTAAAAATCCTGTCCAGTAAAAACGGCGATATTTCGACTCATGCGGATACGCTGCTGGAAATTGCCAAAACTGAAAACCTCTGTGGTTTCCGCATGCAGGTGTGCACGCAGGCAAAGACGCGAGAAGAGGCCCAGCACCAGATCTATACGCTCATCAGTCAGCTGCAGGCCTGGGGTGGGAGTCAATGGCGACAGGATACGGACGATCCTGATGAACTGCTGAAACATGCCGTTCCAGGATGCGATCGGGCGACTACCTATGCTGGGTCGACGTTCGCGGTCCCCTCGAAGCATGCCCTGGTCACCTTGCCGTTTTCGCGGCCAGGCTCGATCTGGCAACGGCACATGCAGGGCGCATTGCTGATGTTGACCGAAGCCAAGCGCCTTTACCCTTTCAAGCATCAAGCCGCCGGCATACAGAAATTCGTTTCGGATCTGTTCGTTGCCCCCATGGGTGGCGGTAAATCGGTGCTGCTGCAGGCGATTCGCGCAGCGTACATTGAAGCGTATGCGTCGGCTGGACTGCTTCCAAGAGGCGTTACGCTGGATATCGGCCCTTCGTCCAGCGGAATGATCCTTTTGCTGCAGTCGATCTTGCCGAAGGAGCACTTGTGGCAAGCGTCCTATCGACGGATCACGGACTCACCAGATTGCTGCATGAATTTTTTCGACACTCAGTTGTGCGTTTGGCATCCGACGACGGTGGAACGGGTATTCCAAACGAACTTCCTCATCCAATTGTTCACATCTGCCGGTAAGAACATCCCGCCTGAAGGGGTTTCCACCGTTGTGCCGATGTTGATCGAGCATGCTTACAAGATGTATTTGGGGGAAAACAGCTCGCGACTGAAGCGTTATACGCCGGGTCTCGCGGGTTACGAGGATATCGACGAGATTGTCAGCCGCGAACGCTGGAACCGGGAAGAAGATCTCACATGGAAGCACCTCACGCGACTGCTCTTCGATCAGGGGAAATACATCCTGGCTGAATATGCACAATGGCGGGCCATGCCAACGTTGCCTGACCTGGCGGATGTGCTTCATTCGACGCAGGAAATTACAGACTTCTACGGTGAGCAGGTCGTACCTGGGCTGGGAATCTCGCTGCTTAAATACATGACCAGTGTCCTGCAGAGCTGGACGCGGTCCCATATCTTCAGCGGACCCACCACGTTTAGGACCAACGCTCGGATCCTGGCGCTTAACCTCGAAGATGTGGTGAAAGCGGGTGGTGTTTCGGGCGAGCAGCAAGGTGCTCTCATCATGCTGCTCGCGCGCCACGCGACGACGCGCAAATGGTGGATCAATGATGACGTGTTGAAGGAGCTGATATGCGCCCCGGAGGTGCGTGAGTTCCATCGTCGCGCCATGGACCGCGAAAAGAGCATGCCCTCTCGACTTGATATCGATGAATACCATCGTACCAAGAAGTTCACTAAGGTCCGGGAGCAGTTCTCTCAGGATCGCCGTGAGATTCGCAAATTCAACATCCACTACGGGATGGCGTCGCAAAGCGATGAGGACTTTGATGGTGACGACATTGAACTGGCCAGCTCGATTTTCTTCCTCGGTTCACCTGGTGAGCAAGGTATTGTCCGGTGCGAAACCAAGTTCGGCCTGCCAAAATCAGCCGTTGAAGCCCTGAGGAGCAAGGTGCGTGGTGCGGATTCCGAGGGGGCTCATATGTTGCTGATTGCCGAGACGTCCAAAGGGCGGCTTATTCAGTACCTCACCTATCCCCTTCCGAGCATGTACTTGTGGGCATTTTCGTCAACGCCGAATGATGTCAACGTCAGGCAAAAACTGGCCCTTGCCCTCGGTTACCTGACCGCACTCAAGGGGCTGGTAAAGCTTTTCCCTGGTGGATCAGTTGAGCGTCGGATTGATGAATTGAAAGTCATGCATCCCAACCTCGCTCCGGACGAGATTATCAATCACCTGGTGCAGGAAGTGATTCGCCAAACAAAACCTGACTGAATTTGTCATTAGGTAAGGCCTTGCTGCAGCGTTGCACCCGCCAATTGAGCGGGTGTTTTTTTGCCTGTCAAAAACCTGATTATCGAATTCCAAGATTGATTTGTATGTGCAGGACAGGCCATTAATTGGATAAAGCATCATTGAATAGCATAACAATGCGAATCAATTGGCCCATGCAAAAAAAAACCGCATCCAGAAGGAATGCGGTGTGGAAAGTGAGGAATACATAATCTATCGAGTGCATGCCGATTATATTACTATTGAGACTGTGTAACCACAGTAAAATGGAGAATCGATATGCGCCGACTTGAACCCGCCAACCCACCATCCGCAGCTGCGACACCTGCAGCCCCAGCGGGGCAAACCCCGTTGTGGGCTCTCGATGATGACGACATCTCCAGCCTCCTCTTGAAAGGGGCCAACGAAGGTGTTCAGGACATTCCCTCCCCGGTCCTGAAGGAGGAACCGATGCCCGAGCCTGAACCGCTGCTGCAGAAGCAAGCTCAACAAGCAATCGCAGACGTTCAGACAGAGCAGATCTTCGAGGCCGGTGGTCCGGGTTATTCTCCTGCGGAATTGGTTGAAAGCCAGCTTCAGGAGGCCGGTGGAATTGCAACGCCGGCGGATTTGGATCAAACCCGCCGGACTGATGCGAAGAAGCGTGCAGATGCGCTTGCTGCACTCCTTTCCGAAGCTTACTGGGCTGATGCCAAGGCGCTGCTGCTGCGTCCGATCTCGAAAGGTGGGTTGCGATCGAGTTTTTCAGTTTCTGGGGATGAAATCACTTTCAAAACTGATGGTGGCTTGATCCGTTCCAGCCAGATCAGTATGGATCTTTCCAGTGGCAAACTAAGTTGCAAAGCGCGAGGAACATCGGATCAGGAAGTGGCTCAGGCCTTTGTTGAATGCGGTAAAGCCGCGGGCTGGAAAACCATGTGGTTCAAGGGATCCCCGGAATTCATGCACCTGGTGACCGCCTTAGCCAAAGCCGAGGGTATCCAAGTAGTCAGCCAGAGCGATATCCAGCGCTTGCAGAAGGCTGCCCAGCCAACACTACTGAACAGCTTAATCAGTAATGCCGCGTCGATCCTGCCTCGCAAGCTTGATACTGGGGGAGATAAATCTGCTGAAACTCGACCAGGGGCTGATGATTTGGGCCGGGTTGAGCCAGTGTTGTCCGATGAGCCTGATCTGAGTTTTGATCGTTAAGGGGGTGTGAGCATGGTCAAGAAAATTGGTGTGTTTGTCTTGCTGTCGTCGTTCACTCTTCTGGCGGTTGCCGCAGGTGGTAGCTCGATGAACGAAATTCAAACCGACCCCAAGTCGTTTGATGGGCCCGATGGGGTGACTTCCGAGCTGATGGCGGAGGGCGGCAGCAAGCAGCCTGGTGCGACCACTGGTGGTGCTGCAGCTGATAAAACTGAGCGACTGAAGGCGCAGCTTTATAAGGATCTCAATGCTGATCCAGCAGCTGAGAAGCTCGGCCGGTATCTGTGGCGGCAATAGTGACTTGCTTGTCACCTGCCGTGTTCAGGCGAGTTTCACGATCTTGTTTTGAGCCTTCTCATAAAAGAATGAAGGAGAAGGATAAAAGCAAAAGAAGGGAGCTCGCCTGAAACCCTTGAGTTTGCTGGGGACGAGCCTGAATAAGCGGCGTTCTGTCTCCCAATTAACCTGCTGCGCATCTCCCGGTAATACGGTGAATGATCTCCCGGGCCTTCAGAATATCGAGTGATTTATCTCCCGGATTTGAGCGGGTTGACGGCGTTTTCCGGTATGTCCTCATGGATAAACGCTTCTTCGTCTCCCGGGTATTCAGTATTAAGCAACGGTCTATCTCCCGGGTTTTGCCAGCAACACTCTTTTTTTGGGAATTATGTTGGTCAATAAACGAACAAAAAAGGCATAAAACGCCTTCTGTCTCCCGCTTTAATGCTGGTTTATCTCCCGGGCCTTTAATGAGCTACTGGCTGGAAGTGATCGTTGCTGTGTAAACCGTAGCATAGCCGCCACTCAAGCACGATGGGGACCAGGTGCCTGGTGAATAAGACGGGATATATCTCCCGCTGACGCGTGCTGGTCTGTCATTCGGGATTAAAACCATATCTGTCTCCCGCCAACCCCTAGGTGTCGGTTGCGGTCCAGGCTTTGATGATCGTCGTTGTGGGTGAATAAAAACCAATCTGTCTCCCATGTTGGCGAGCCCGCGGTTTGTGCCCCTGGAGGATCTTCCTCCTTTGGATTGGCGGGCGACGAACGGTCCTCCGTTGGCCATTATTGGTATTAACTGCCGATCGATCTCCCGCCCGAGCGGTGGTGTGAAGCGGGTTTAACCGGGGGGCTATCCCTCAACACCACTTGTGCAAGGCGTGCGTAGATGGCTGGAACAATTAAAGTTGATTCTGTCTCCCGCGCATAACCTGCTGATAATGTGAGGCTTTACACGATTTCAAGACCCGGAATACCTCCTGTTTCTGGGTATTAAACGGCTATTTGTCTCCCGCGGGTAGGTTGTCGAGCAACGCAATAAAACCAATAAAATTAGATAGTTAGTGATTAAAGCTAGATTTGTCTCCCGTGAGGTTTTCGATTTAAGAGCGCTTCATCTCCCGGGGACTCATGTGGAATATGCCAAATAAAAGCCGATTGATCTCCCACGTAGCCTGGTTTGGACAGGCGAGGTTTGACGGCCTGCCAAGCCAGGCGGTTCGGAAAACACGGGCTTACAGATCGAGGAGAAAACGAGATATCCGACTCTTTTCCGGAATAAATGGCGTTGCATCTCCCGATTATCGCGGGGTTTATCTCCCGCGCCGGTTGCGCACGTATTAAGCAGCCGTCTATCGTTCGCACATTCAGGCGTTGAACGACGTCATCATCCATTCAAAGGAGCAACCGGATGGCCTCTACTACACCAGTTCAGGAAGAGAAGCTGCTTTTCTTCGGACCCGAGGGCACCTTCAGTCCTGCGCCGGTCACCCCTGAACGGAGGCCGGCTGAGGCACTGAGATTATTCCAGGGGTTCCTCTGCAACAGTGATGGAGAGAGGGCTGAGCTGTCGAACGTGATCATGCTCTGGGAACAGATCCCAAAGTTTTCAGGCGACTTTCTCAACAACCCTTCCGGCATTGTCCCAAACGATCATCAGATTGACTTCAACATTGGCGGGAAGGAAGCCAAGGTCACGCTGTTTCCAGGCACTTTTTACCCGAAAACCAAAAATGCCAAGCCACAACGGCGTTTCCCGGGTGTTAAAGAGCAGGCAGTCGAGCAGGCCTTGATTCATCATGCGTGCGCGCAGGCAGAGGCCCACTCCGACAACGGCGAAGTTTCCTATTACGTCAAATTTTCCATCAGGGATCTCGCGCGGATTCTCAAATCCATGGGCAGCACATTGAGTCACGGGCAGATCCGTGAAGCGCTTGAGGTTCTCTCGTCCTCTATCATGACCATCGGCTCCAACAATGATAAGCGTGATCAGCGTGAAGCCATTTTGCCAGGATTCGAGCGCAACAAAGAACAAGCGGACGTGGCCATCGGTAGTGATGTCTGGTCGGTAAAGCTTCATCCATTAATTGCTCATGCCATTCAGAATGTCACCTACCGCCAGTTCCCGATGGGAATCACCAAGGGCTATACGCCACCTGGTGCTTATCTCATTCGGCTAATGCATTACCTGGTGCCGAATATTTCCTCTCAACTGCCATTTACCTTCAGGCTGCTCGATCTCAAGAGGCTCACTGCAGGGCTCTCACACGTAAAGCTCAGCGGGAGTCTCCAGGCGATCTGCAAGGAGCTGGACAAGATGAAAGTGGATGGCTTGTTAGAGGATTATAAAGTCGAAGAACTGTATCCGGCTCGCCGCCCCCGCGGCCGGCCGTCGATCATTGACGCTGAGTTTACCCTCTACCCAGGCAAGGAATGGATCAAGCAAGTAATGGCGGGATCCAAGCGAATGGCGGCTTCTGAGCAGTCCTTGGGCTTGCCACGCAGCCAGCGTAAGGATCGCCAGATGACCTTGCCCAATATGTAACCGCGGTAATGTAAGGTGGCCTGCTTGGCTGGCCACCTCGCCAGACCAGATAAGTGGGTGTTGATCTCCCACGCCATCCTAGCTCCCCTCCCCTCCCCCTTCTGCATCATGGCTCTAGGCGTAAAATGGCTTTGAATATACGGTTTAATGCCAAAAAAGCGCTTTTAACCATATATTTCTTTGACATGAATTTTCTTTCGTATACGGTAATAGGACATATCCACCCAAAAAGGTGTTAGCGATGGCCTACGATGCGACTCAAGAAAATTACCCCTACGCTGATTTTAGCTCGCTGTATCTCCCGCCTCAGTTTGCGGCCGAGGCGCTTGGTCTGAACATTCAGACGTTAAAGGCTGTGGAGCGTGACCATGGACTGGACATCCGCCGAGTGCCGCGCGGAGCCATTTCCGCTCGTGCCTACACAGTCGATGACATTTGCAAGATCGCCTTTTTGCGTCGTGAGAAGGGACTGACAAAGGGGTTGTCGAGGCCGATCACCATTTCGATGTTTGTGCAAAAGGGTGGGACCGGAAAGACTACCTGCTCCGTCAATCTGCCTATGGAATTAGCGTTCCAAGGCTTGAGGGTCCTTTTGATTGACAACGATCCGCAAGCCGATGCGTCTAGTATGTTGGGGTACGATCCCGACCTTACGCCGGAAGAACTGGAAGAAATGGGGATTTCTGGTGATCGTGCGATCAATGGTCATTTCGGCAACCTGCTGGGCATCAACAATATGTTCCCGCCCATGACGCTGGAGCAGGTCATCAAAAAGCCATTCGGTGAGTACGGACCGCATTTGATCCCTGCCGAAGAGTCGTTGGACGATTTGGATATTGCACTCGGCGCAGCCAATAACTCAGATTTCAGGTATGCGGCTCATATCGAGAAGGCACGTAAGGGCCTGTTGCCACATTGCGATTTTTCCGGGTATGACGTGATTATTTTCGACAACGCGCCGTCGGGCTCACTCATCACGCGCAACAGCATGGTTGCCAGCGATTTTCTCGTCTGCCCTGTCCGCATGGATCGGTTTTCCTTTCGGGCTCTTTCTCGTCTTGCTGGAAAGCTGGCTGCTTTCAAGGAGGACTTCCAGCGATCCCCTGAGATCATTGCGATCCCAACCATGTTTATCAAAAATCGCCCTCGCATTCTCGCAAACCTCACACGCTTGTCTGAGCTGTTCCCTGGTCGCGTCACAGACGGAAGGCTTTTTTTCTCTGAAGATTATTCGAAAGCATTGGAAGAAGGCGTGCCGATTATGGCTTGGAAGTCTGGGTCAGAAAATTCCCTGGGAGCTATGCGTGGCGTTTTCTCGGAAGTTCTAAGCCGTATCCGGAGCACGGTGGGTCAGGGATAAAACTATGCACGGTGCATAGCTGGTTAATTTTTGACCTATGCACGGTGCATAATCGGTGTTATAGGTTTTGAACAGATTGGGAGCTATGCACGGTGCATAGGTACTCCAGATTGCGAGGTGGTGAGAATGGTTAAGCAAGTGCGGCCATTGGGGCAGGACAGGCATATTCCCGAGCAGAACCCGGCCGCTGCAGCGCCGGCCCACATTCAGGGTGTTCGAGCGCCTTCCGTTCTACCTGATAAAAAGCTGGATGTCGGCCTCGACGTCATTTTGGCTGAGCGCGGCCTGCTCAACGATGATGCGCAGGTGAAACCCACTGCTATCAATCCGCCTGAGACAGCGGCTACTGACGCCGCCGCCGGCAATGGCGCTCTCGTGAAATCCGAACCTGACGACGTGTTGGTAAGCCTTATCGACCCATCACCGTATCAGCCTCGGCTTGTCATCGATGAGGTTGAGCTTGATCTGCTCGCAGTCTCGATCCGCGAGGCGGGTGAGTTGCGCAGGCCGATCATCTTGCGAAAGAAAAGCGATGGCCGATATGAGTTGGTCGGTGGCGAGCGTCGGTGGCGAGCGCACCTCCTGTTGGGCTGGGAGAAAATCCGGGCCAGGGTCTGTGAGCTTTCCGACGCTGAAGCGAAGATCGAGGCGCTGGCCGACAATCAGGGCGAAGCCGGTCTGTCTGACTTTGAATTGGGCAAGGCCTATCGAAGCATCATGAACGACAACCCCAGCATGTCGGCGAGTGCCTTGGCGCGTCGCGTGGGTGTCAACCAGTCGACCGTGAGTCGTTGCCTCGGCTTCTTGAGTCTTCCTGAAAGCATCCAGGACTACCTGAAAAAGAAGCCGCGCTTGATTGGTACGAAGAATGTTTTGAAGTTCGTCGAGCTGTCCAAGCGCGATGAGAGCGTCGTCCTTCAGGCGGTCTCCAGCATGAGCGAAGGAAAGCTTGCTCAGCAGGGCGCGATTCGTTGGATTATGGATCAATTGAATGCTGGCAAGGAGCCGCCGAGAACCGAGCCGCGGGCGTTGTATTCAAAGGCGCGTCCGATCGGAACAATCAAAGTGGTGAAGGGGAAAATAGAAGTTTCCTGTGATCACGAAAGCGACGCAGAACGAATCGCCACACTGGTGGCTGAGTATCTTCAGACTGTTGAAGGTATCTAACGACTGCGAGAGAAAGAGCATAAGGGCCAGGCCGGCAGAAAGGGATTTTCCTTGATGCCCGCCTGGCTTTTTTGTTTTCGGTGATTATTAATCGTGCTTGCCTCTGTTATATTATCGGCATTGCATAATGATCATTCGAGGCCTTTTGCACCATGACAACCGTCGTCCTATGCGAGAAACCGACTCAGTCAAAAGTTCATGCATCGCTGTTCGGCATCGCCGAAAGCGGGGCTGGCTACCACAAGGCGAAAAATGGCTGGATCTTCACCCATTCAATCGGTCATATGGTAGAGATGGTTGAGCCGGGCGACCTGGAGCCGCGCTGGAAAAACTGGGACTTGGAGAATCTGCCGATCATTCCCAAGACCTGGAAAATGGCCGCATACAAGGACAAGGCAGAGCAGCTGAAAACCGTGCTGCGCCTTCTCAAGTCGGCGGACGAGATCATTATCGCGACCGACTGTGGACGTGAGGGCGAGTTGATCGGAAGAGAGCTCATCGATCTCTCTGGTAACTCCAAATACCGCTTGCTGCGGTTCTGGTCGTCGTCTCTCGACGAAGCGAGTTTGAGGGCTGCCTGGAACAAGCTGCGTGACGGCCGTGAGTTTGATACGTTGCACCAAGCTGCTTTGGTGCGCTCACGATTCGACTACATGTGGGGAATGACCAACAGTCGAGGTGCTACGCTAACATTCGCACCGTCGGGCACGGTGTTCCCAATTGGCCGAGTTCAGACACCAGTGTTGAATCTGGTGGTGATTCGCCATTTGGCGATCGTCAACTTCACACCTCAGGTGTTTTTCACCTTGGCCGCGCTGGTGAACACCAGTGCGGGCGATGTCGTGATGACTTTTGCTCCGAAAGGGCATGAGCACCGTCTGTGGGAAAAGTCCAAAGCCGATGCTCTGGCTGCCTCCATTCAAGGCACCCGCGGACAGTTGGCCGTCGAGTCGAATGACAAACGGGAATCGCCCCCGAAATTCCCAAGTCAATCCGATCTGCAGAAAGAATGCAGCCGCCGCTGGAAATGGACTCTGGATCACACCCTCGATATTGGTCAGTCACTGTACGACGCCAAGTACATTTCCTACCCGCGCACGGGCTGCAATTTGATGCCCGAGGAACAGATCCCGGACGTGCCAGGTATCCTTGCCGGCCTGGAAGGCGCGGGCTGGGTGCCCTCTCTGTCTATCACCGGCACCCCATCGCCCATCTACCGGAAAGACCGCATTCAGCCTGACTCGGAGATTCAAAAGAACTTCGACCACCATGCAATCTTGCCAACTACGTCGATCCCAACTGGGCTGTCCGGGGACGAGAAGCTCCTGTACCAATTGATCGTGCTCTATTACATCCGTGCCCTTTCGCCTGACTACGAATACAACCAGGTCGACGCCACGCTGCCCGCCGGCGGCATTCTCCTGAAGGCGTCAGGGGTAACTCCGCTGAAGCTGGGGTTCAAGGCGCTGGAGCCCAAAGCCGCGGAATCCACCCAGGATGACAGCGAAAAGGGAACGAAGCAGCTTCCACCCTTAAAGGACGGGATGGATGCGCTCGTTCAGCGGGTGGACGTCAAGCAGGGTGTCACCAAAGCACCGCCTTATTACACCGAAGGTACGTTGCTTGATGACATGATCAACGTGCACAAGTTTGTAACATCCCCTGAGCAGCGTGCACGGTTGAAAGAGACGTCTGGCCTTGGCACTGAAGCCACGCGGGCCAA
The DNA here is from genome assembly GCF_058797635.1 of Pseudomonas sp. GW823-FHT02C02. Lineage (NCBI taxonomy): Bacteria > Pseudomonadati > Pseudomonadota > Gammaproteobacteria > Pseudomonadales > Pseudomonadaceae > Pseudomonas > Pseudomonas sp. GW823-FHT02C02. The sequence goes on from NZ_JBXAJV010000017.1 coordinate 115,156, forward strand.
CATGGTCAAAGAACTTCGCAATCGCAAACTGATTATCCCTGGGCCCAAAAAAGGGGATATCGATTGCTCTGAAAAGTCCCTTCTCTTGATCCAGTCCATTCCAGACATCCTCAAAGATCCAGGTCAGACCGCGATCTGGGAGGACTACATGGACCATGTGCGGTTCGAAAGGATTTCGTTCGAAAAAGCCATGGATGCCGCCAACAACGCTGTCGAACGATGCGCACTGTTCTATAAGCAGAAAGGCATGAACCAAGAGCGAGCTGACGCCATGAAGCCCATCTTCGAGTTTAATGGCTTTGCGACCAATTGCCCGACGTGCTCCAAGCCGATGGCGTACTTGAAGAACGGAAAATTCGGACCCTACTGGGCCTGCAGCGATCGCGAGTGCAAAACCAGCCTGAAGGCTGCCCAAGACGGCAAGCCGATCCCCAAAGCGGACGCGGTAGTTGGCGAACTGTGTGAGAAGTGCAAGAAGAAGCACCTGGTCTTGCGCCAGAGCTCTAAGGGACCCTTCTGGGCATGCTCCGGTTTTCCGAAGTGCAAACACACGGCCAAGTTCGAAGCATAAACCGGGATCGGGAGCATAAAATTGGACATTCAAGAACTCTTATCGTTCTGCTTGACGCAGGGCGCTTCGGATCTGCACCTGTCGGCTGGCCTTCCGCCAATGATCAGGATCGATGGCGACATGCGGCGAATCAATCTGCCGGTGTTCCCGGACGAAGCTATTCGGGAATGGATCATGGCAACCATGACGGATGCCCAAAAAACAGCCTATGAGGCTGACCTCGAAATAGACTATGCCTACGAAATTCCAGGTGTTTCTCGCTTTCGAGTCAATGCATTTACACAGAGCCGAGGTGCCGGTGCTGTGTTCCGCGTGATCCCAGACAAAGTGCAGACACTGGAACAGCTTGGTATGGGCGAAGTCTTTCGAAAAATCGTCGAAGCTCCGCGCGGCCTGATACTTGTCACCGGACCAACGGGTTCCGGAAAGTCTACGACCTTGGCTGCTATGATCGATTTCATAAACCAGCATCGGCACTTGCACATTCTCACCATTGAAGATCCGATTGAGTTTGTGCACGAGTCCAAGAAGTGCCTGATCAACCAGCGCGAAGTTCATCGGGACACCCATAGTTTTTCAACAGCGTTGCGCTCTGCCCTTCGTGAAGATCCAGACGTGATTATGGTGGGGGAGTTACGTGATCTTGAGACGGTACGCCTGGCGCTCACCGCTGCGGAGACTGGTCATCTGGTGCTTGGGACGTTACACACCACCTCGGCTGCAAAAACCGTGGATCGGGTGATTGATGTGTTCCCGGCTGCAGAGAAGTCGATGGTGAGATCGATGCTTTCTGAGTCACTTCATGCAGTGGTATCACAGACCCTGGTGAAGAAGACGGGGGGAGGGCGGGTTGCTGCTCATGAAGTGATGCTCGGGACGCCTGGGGTCCGAAACCTTATTCGCGAAGACAAAGTCGCGCAGCTCCATGCCTCAATTCAAACCGGCGGCGCGCTCGGTATGCAGACGCTCGACATGTGTCTCAAGGGCCTGATATCGAAGGGAGTCATTACCCGAGAAAGCGCAATGGAGAAGGCTTTTGCACGGGAGGATTTCTAGAAAAAGTTTGCTGAGGCTGGCCATGTGCCTATAGTGCTTGCGTCCGGCGGTACAGGTATAGCGCTTTATCAGCAAATGCAGGGGACAGCTCAGAATGAGTTGGTGAAGCGCTCTACCTGTACAGCCGCGCCGTTAGCGCCGGTGCGTTCATCGCGATCATGGAAAATCCAGCCCCGACCAGGTGATCTGCTGGTAAAGGATACGGTGACCAAAGCTCGTGCCCCGGGGCAAACTTTCAAGACGCGGCATCTTTTATGAGAGATTTTCCATCAGTGCTTGACTGTGGGGCTTTCTTTTTTTTACCGAGCCTTTGAACTTATCGAAATATATGCTTTCATATCTACAAAGGCACAACGAATGTGCAGTCGCCCAAGTGATGGGCAAGGAGCAAAACCATGAAAAAGATCAAACTGATGAGCGTTCTGGGCGCACTGCTGGTTGCCGCTGCTGTGGTCGTGGGCTGTGGTGGCCAAAAGAATGGCGAGGTCTGGCCTGCTAAATGGGACGCGGATGCCACCGCCTATTTTAACCAGAACGTCCCACCGCTGAAAAACCTGCCTGGCAAGGTCTACCACTACCAGGTGACCAAGGTCGCCGATGATGTCTATGTGAATGCCCTGTACATCGATGGCAAATTCATCGAGAACCTGAAACCTAACGCGGCTCAGAAGATAGGTGGCGTAGCTGCAGGTCAACTGGATGGCGTGCACATAGTCTACTCGGCTGGCGATGGCTACAAGGTCGCCACCAGGTATGAGTTCGGTCGCACCATACACCAGGCGTTGGCCAACAACTTCCCAGTGTTCTTCAAGAACTATCTCTGACAGGTTTGCGGGTATCGAGTATGAATGTGGCACAAGCTGCAATAGAAGGGCGCACCGAATGGGCGCCCTTTTTTTCGCCTGCAATTTCAGACAGAAAAAACCCCGGCCGTGACCAGGGTTCTTCGTTCGATCTCGCGGTTTATACACCGCCTCCGCCGGGTGCCCCAGGTGCACCACCAGGAGTAACAAACCTGCGCATAAGGGTGTTGCTCGCGATCGACAGCGGAGCTTTGACCATCCCGCTGATGCCGCCCATGACTCCCTGGGCCGTATTTTCATACGGATTAAGGCCAGGTTCCGAGAAAGAGATCATGTTCAGCACGGTCCTTGGAAAGTTGGTGATCAGCGAAGCGGAGGTGATGCACACCGACCAGAAAAGCAAGCAGGTCAACAACACCATCATTACCGAGCCGATCAATACGCCCGCAAGTGCGTCAAAGGGCTGACTAAGGTCCGCAACGCCGTTGTCCATCATTCCCCAAAGTCCGGACATGATGGTATTGACGATCGGCAGGCCGATGCTGGTAATGGTCACTGCCGCGGCGAGCCCGCCTACCGCAAGTGCCGGATAAAAACCGATGAAGATCAGAGTGTTCCAGCCCTTGCCAGCCATTTGCGAGGTATGTTCTTCACCCTTCGGCGCCGCTTGGGCGGCCCCCCAAAGCGTGACCCCGAAAAAGGCAGAGGCGACGAAGGTCAACCAACTGATTACGCCCATTAGCCCGAAAATAGCGAAGACGACAGGCAATACGTAGCCAATCAGCGCGCCACCGATCAATAGGACGATGCCGATCAGAAACAGAGCCTTGGTAAAGCCCTTACTCTGGTTGGTCAGCCAGGACAGACCACTCCCACTGACAAACATCATGCCGGTGCCGGCGAGCTCCCGGCCGAAAGCCGCAACGGTATAAAGGTTGGCCTTGGATGGGTCGGTGCCCAGGATCTTGAGTCCGAACAGTTCCTTGAAGTTGGTCGAGGTGCCCTTACCCTGTAGCTCCCGATCGACCTGATTCATGGTCAGCTTGGTCAGATCGTCGCCTACCGTGAGGTCGGCCAGGCTGCTGGTAGGGTAAAGCTTGGACGTGCCTTCGGATGCATATCCCTGCGCCCGGGTGAAGTCGTTTGCTGCACGTAACACAAAGGTTCCTCCCATCATCCAGCCCCATTCCTGCAGCGACTCAAAGTAGCTTTCGGATTCGGCGAGGAGGTTGCCGGCGATGGTCTGGCGGATCACGTCCTTCGCGGTGGTGGTGTACCAGTCAACCTCTTGTTCAAGGTACGTCTGAGCAGAGGTAGAGAGTGCAGCTGCCTGCGCCGCGGAAGCGTTGTTCTTGACACTCAGGTGACGGCTCAGTTGTGTTTGTACGAGTCGTTGCCACATCTGCCGTTGTGCAGAGGCCAGTCCTTGGGAAATGGATTTGTCATTGGCCACGCGCAGCGCAATCTGCTCGTCGGAGCAGACGATCGACGCCGCGAACCCACTGGCCCCGGTGTAGCTGCAGAGGAAGTTCTCAGACCCCATCTCATGCCCAACAGTGCCTTCTCCGGCGCCCTCGGCGACTGTGGGATCGCTGTGCTTGATCGCGGCAGCGATAGCGTCGGTAGGGGGGATCAAGGGGATCGAGGTGTTGTTGAGAATCTCGTTGATGAACTGATCCGTCGACGATGCTGGTCCGTAGTAACCAGGTTTCGAGCTGTCCGTGTACTGTCGGCGCCAGGCGCCCTCCATCAGCTTGGTGGCCAGGTCAGTTGCACTGATGCCGGCCAAGTGGTCCTGAGGGTTCTTGTGGACGTAGTAGCCGGTGGCCGACGTTGCCAGGGTAAGCCAGTTGCCAATCATGCCCTTCGCTTCAGGCTTGCTGATGGAGACCTCATAGCTGGGCTCGTTGAAGAGGTTGTAAGTGTGCATCAGTTTGAAGCTTTGGGTCTGCGCATCATCTCCCCAACGGCTGCCACTTTTGGCAATGCCACCAATTAGGTGGTGCCCTGGAGTAAGCACAATGTCTGAACCACCGACGCTTGAGACCGGAATAACGGGAGCGCAGAGGGTCAGTGCAAGGATCACTCGCAGTGGGTAGAAAAACGCCTCATTGCCGTCCCGTTGACCAAAAAAGTTACCGTTCTGCCGGAGGCGGAAAATCCCGAGAAACATGGCCCACGACGAAAGGATCCCGAATCCTGCCAGGCCGACGATCGAAAAGTAACTGGCGAAAATCGTGAGCGGCGTAACTTCGGTAGCGTGTACGCTACCAAGGCTTGAAAGCTCGCCGGCATCGAACATCCAGGTGCCAAACAGCCACACCAGGACAAGTGCGGAGAAGGAGTTCATGGGGTTTCTCCTTTAGGCGGGGCGGCGATCCGAAGTTTGAAGTCCTTCGGAAGCGGTATAGGGAACAGCAGGCCTGGGTTTTTGATGATTTGCTTGATGAACGCCGGAATGGTGATCACCTTCTGCTCCCGGGCGGTGTACAGCTTGTGCAGATTGGATATGTAGATGATCAACAACACATTGAGCAGCATGACGTTGCCGATCAAGGCCATTGGGATGGAGTAGATGGTGGCAACCATGCCGATCCCGCCGGCGAGGCCGGTGAAGAGGAGGTAACTGAACCAGTAGGCGAGTGCATACCGCATGCGCAAGGACTTATCCGTAATGTTGGCACTGACCACCAGTTCATCCCAAAACCGTTCAGGTGCTTTTCTCGCGCTTTCAGCATCGTCCTTCGCCTGCGCGCGGTTGAAGCTGATCATTCCCTTCAAACTTGCGAGAGCCCAACCCGAGATCCGGGCCATGGAGCTGACTTCCTGAATCGCCATTTTGGTTGGGGTGACTCCAGTGAGCCAGCCAAGTCCGGTAAGGGCTTTGGAGCGTCTGGATCTTTGTGGGGCTTCCGGCGCGGCCGGCGGTTGATGCTCTGTCGTCATGGGAGGCATTCCTTACTGGCGGCCGGAGTTGCTAATGAGTGCACCGATCTGTTTGCGGTGGTCCTCTTCGCGTTGCGATACAAGGATCGCGAGCAGGCGCTGCTGCTCGACAGACTGCTTGAAGATGTTCAGGAGTAACTGATTCTGCAGTTGCTGCTGCACCAGGGCGTCGCGGGAAATCCCGCCGGTGCCGCTCATGGCATTGATCTCTTCAATGGTGGGAGAGGCGAATAGCCGTTGATAAGCATCAAGCTTGGCATCCATCTCTTCGCTCATCGACGAACCAATCGCACCTTCTACGGCTGACATCCGGAAGTTGTAGGTATCAATCTCTTGCTGCAGCACTTCACCGACGTCGGTTTCTTTCAGCGCGTCTGGTGGCTGCGGAGCAGGTTTTCTGCCGCTTGCCACGGAGGTGGCGAGCTCGATTTGGGTTTCCGTGCAGCTCATTGGGGAGGGCCCGTTGTCGAGGTCCTTCTTGCCAACCGGAGGCAGGACCCTGGGATCGCAGGCTTCGGTCACGTTGGACTTCACGTCGCGGTTCAGCTTCGCGGTGAATTTCGCGGGCTCGCGCACGGCATCCACAGCGTTGTACTTGTTGTACAGACTGGTTTGGCGGCTATAGGTTTTCTGGGTAACTGCTTTGCCGAGTTGAGTCGGCAGAACCTGATCTTCCTGGCAGAACGTCGAGGCCTGCTGATCCTTTTGGTTCTGTTGGTTGTAGACGCTTACCTGGCCGTTGACGATCGCTCGGGCGTTCTGTTCCGACTCTTGCTTGATGGTCTGCTCCGTGGATTTAACTGCGCCCTCGACGTTGCCCAGCCCGTCATCGATAGTGGTGTTGATTGTTTGTTGTTGGATCAGCTGCGCGATGGCTTGCTGCAAGATTGCGGCAAGCAGCGCCGTGTCGTAAGCAGCGTATGCCTTTGTCGAGGCAAGCATCGGCGTGAGCGAGAGGGCCGTGGCAATGGCGATGGTTTTTATGCGCATAGAGGTGTTCCTTCCAAGAGCGGCTGAGGCTGCCTGTAAATGCTATCGTCAGTTCAATAGTACAATATTTTGTATGTGTAAAATCTATTGTTTACGCCGTGCCGGCGCTATGTAACGAAAAGCGGGTTGGCAAAACCGATCTAAGATTTGCGCGCTATGTTCCATAAAGGAATAAGGATTGTGGTGTTTAGTCGGCTTGGACATATGTTTGGCCGATGTTATAGTACTGAGTATTCAACACGATAGAAGTTGTGGCGCTCCGGCTGCTGCGCTCAACTGAGGTTGTTTACAGGGCTAATCGACAACGCGTTTATGTGTTGTACGAAGCACAGAATTCGAAATCCCAGCACTTTATGGAGGTTAGCGATGAAGCCGATCCGGTGGCTTAACCTTGAGGCCTACGGGGCTGCGCTTGAGATGTGGCGCAATTCCGAGGGAAAGTTTTTTTTCGTCGCCTTAGGGGGCACTGAAGCTGCCAAACAGGCATTGCTTGAGCTTGGGGGCAAGCAAGGCTATTTCTTTGAGAGAAAGATTCTTGCCATCCATTTCCCACCACTGGCAGATCAGGCATCAGCTGCTGCCTGGTTGGTGAAGCTGCCTAAGGCCTTCCTTGAGGACCGTGATCGGTCGACGGTGTTGCTGGTCAGTCCGGATGCTGAGGGCAAATTCCCCGAGCAGCTGATCGACGGTGCCGTTGATCGTTTCAATCAATGGACTGCTAAAGCTCGTGAGCTCGACCTGCAGGAAGCCCAAGACGAAGAGCTGTTTATTCCCGGGTTCCTCGACGATGTAGCGCCTGCTGTCGAGCAGCCTTCGGCGGACTCACCACAGACTGTTGCTGTTGAACTTGCCACTGAGTCGTCAGCCACCACTACCCCAGCTCCAGTTGAGCCAGCGGTCAACCCTAAGTCGGCCATTGAGCAGTTCGTGGACGCGATCCACGCTGGAGATGATCGCCCCATCCTGCAGGCGGCTTACCAGTCGATGCCTGACGCAAAAGAGTTTGAGCGTATTCAGGCAATGGGCCCCTCCGCGGCGATTTTGATGTCCCCATGGGTGGACGTATTCCGCGAGGTGCTTCAGCGCATGCCTGAGGATTCGCAGGCTGTCTTGATGGTGTTGGGTAATTCGCAAGAACGCCTGATCGCCGGGGTGAACCGCTTCCTCGCTGAAAATACGGACTTCCCGGTTGTCGCGGCGGTTTGGGGGAGTTCGAAAGGGGATACGCACCGCCTGGTGCTTTTTGTTGATTCGACCTTGCCAGTGGAACGACGCTTGGCAAGCCTGAGTGATGCGTTGCTTGCAAGTGTCACTAATGAACCGCAAATGGGTTCGTTCCTGAATGGTGTGTGGAGAGACGTTTATGGGCAAGAAGGTGAAGTTGTTTCGGTTGCTGCCGGTGTTCGAGAACCAGGAGATGCTGCTGACGTTCGGCCTGGTGCTGAACGAGACAGAGCACAACGAGTTCATGGAGCGACCGAGCTGGAGCAAGTGGAAAGAGCTGCTCCAGCGGGATCTGGCAGCCCAGTTGGAGCGGGCGTTGAACCAGGGCCTGATGCGACAGAGCGATCTGGAAGAGTTCGCAGCGCAGAGCCTGGGCCGCAGCGTGCTGGCCTTTCTGCCGGGGAGTCAATTGACGCCGGCGATGCTGGCCGAGGCGATGCTGGCCAGAGATCTGGTGCCGGACAGTCCCTTGGCGCTGATCGAGAGCTATCTGTACGCAGCGATGAACGCGGACGCGTCGCAGATGGCCCAGATAGTCGAGGCGGCGTTGGAGCGGTATCCGAAGGGCGAGATGGACGTCGAGAAACTGGCGACGCTGTCGCCCGTGGAACGGCTGCAGCGACTGGACGCGGCGCTGGCGTAACCCCGGCAGAAGAGCCTGCGGCAGCTGATGCTCCTGCAGACGTCAACCTTGCAGGTACGGATCTTTCCGTGGCCGACGAGCAGCGGGTGCGTGCTGAGATCGAGGAGCGCCGCGCCGATCGCCGTCGTGGCTTGGATTTGAACATGGAGGAGACCGCTGGTCGTCTCCAATATGTGGCTCGCAGCAATCTGCGTTCTCAAGGGACGATGGTCCCTGCCAACATGGCCACAGCTGTATCGTCGGCACTCGACCGCTTGGTAGAGCGGCACGGCGATGTTGATGCTTTTGTCGCGCGTCAGCTGGGATTTGATTCGCCGGCGGACCTTGATGGCCGTTTGTACGCCGAACAGGTGGATGCGGTTGCTCTGGCGTTGGATTCGTTCGGTCGCGATCGCAACATGGTGCTCGGTGACTTGACGGGGATTGGCAAGGGCAGGGTGCTGGCCAGCATCATCCGTTTCGCGCATCTGAATGATATGCCCGCCATTTTCGTTACGAAGGATCAGACGCTCTACAATTCCATGGCTCGCGAAATGGCAGTCCTGGGCATGAGTGAACTGGTTGACCGGACCCGCATGCTGATTACCAGCACCGGCGTCGGTATCGAAAACGACCAGGGCGAGCAAATGTTCTCCGGCCGTACCAGTGACGAGCTGAACGAGGTGTATGCCACGGGTGAATTGCCGGCAGGTATCAGGGTGGTGTTTACCTGCCACTCTCAATTGATGACCAAAGCCGATGCCCCGCGGGTTGACTGGCTTCGATCCGTAGCGGCCGACGCGTTAGTACTTGTCGACGAGTCTCATTTGTCTGCAGGCGTCGATAGCCTGTGTGGCATGAATTTGCGCGCCATCTCCGAAGCGTCCCGCCACACCTTGTTCAGTTCCGCGACATCGGCAAAAGAGGGGAAAAACCTCAGCCTTTATGCCGGTACGGACTTGTCCTTGCTGGGCAACTCTCACCAGATTCAGGAAATCCTGCGCAAGGGTGGTGCCGCCGCGATGGAGGCCGTGCCGATGATGCTCGCGCAGCAGGGGCAATACATTCGACGCGAGCACGATATGTCGCGTGCTGAATACAGCTCGCCGGAGGTGCCGGAGCAGTATGTGGCTGGCATCCGAGCCAACATGGACGCTCTTTCCGCCGCGCTCCGGGCACTGCTGGAACTGCAGGTCGTGGTGGTGGGCTACACGCAGGACGTAAATCGCAACGACTATTTTACCCGCCAACGTGAAGCCCAGGAGCGCCGCCGCCGCGGTCGCGAACAACTTGGCCTGAGCAGCATGCATTTCAGTTCCACCCTTCACCATTTCAGTCAGCAAGCCCTGCTCGCCGTTCATGCTGACTTCTACGCCGAGATGGCGATTGAGTCCGCTCGAAGCGGCAACAAGCCGACGCTCGTGCTGCAAAGCACCATGGAGTCTCTTCTGACCGAAGTGGTCAAGGTGCTGGTTGAAAACGATGTTCAGCCTGACGGTGCTGAGGTTGAGATGAACTTTGCCAGCGTCCTGCGGCGTATGGCCCGTAAAATCACCGAGATCAACATTGCATTCGGCGGCGCGAACCATCCGTTTAACCTGCAGGATCCGATCTTGAATCTCCAGGGGAGAGGATTGCCGGAGCAAATGCAACTGCTGCTGGCCGGGCGTCAACTGGAAGCGAACATGAACGTTCGCGGCGTCATGGCAGAGTTCGAAGCGGCGCTGAACCGAATCCCCAACACCATTCCTGTCTCGCCGATCGATTACATCAGCGACAAGCTGCGGGCAGCGGGGTATGAAATGGGCGAGCTGACTGGCCGGCGCTGGAAGGCCGAACAAATTCGCCCAGGGGTTTATCAGATTCAACGTCGCCGTGATTCGTCCAAGCGCGATCGGCAGCGTGTGATGAATGATTTCAACGGTGGACAGACGACGGGCATCATCATCAACAAGGCCGGTGCCACGGGTATCGACTTGCATGCTGATTATCGATTCGCGGACCAGCGCAAGCGGGACATGATCGTGCTCCAGGCGGACGACGACATTTATGTCTTCCAGCAGTCTCTGGGCCGTGTTTTCCGCGCCAATATGGTCGTCCCTCCTCGCTATACATTGCCCGGATCGGCAGTCCCGGTTGCCGTGCGCTCGATGGCGATCATGCGTCGACGCTTGAGTAACATGATGTCGCTGACCCGCGGGTCCCGCGAAGCAGAAGTCGGCGGTGGCATGCCGGACCTGTTCAACTGGGTCGGCTGCGAAGCAGCGATGTCCTATCTCCAGGACAACCAGGAAGTGGCGGAGGTCATGTGCATCAACCTGGCAACCGAGGCTGCCAAACTGCAGGAGCATGGCGGTGATACCGGTCTGGCGTCCCGGGTGACGGCCATGGGCCTGTTGCTGCCTTGTGACGTGCAGGACACGATGATGGACGGGCTGATCAGGGCCTACGAAAGCAAGTTGGAGGATCTGGAGCGCCGCGGCATCAATCCGTTCCGCAGCCGGCACCTGGACATCAAGGCGCAGGTGGTGAATGAAGTGATCCTGCTTCCGGCTACCGGCGACTCTGTTTTCCAAGGGGCTGTCGTCCTGAAGGAGCTGTCTTATCATGAGGAGCTCCCGGCGCTGACCCCAGACACCGTGCGTACATTGATCAATGACGGCCGGGAGGCGTTGAGCATGGCGCATGGTGCGTCGCGAAACTGGTCAAGACAGCCTCTGGCCGAGGTGATGCCGGAAATCACCCAGCGTATGCAAACGCGGATGAACAACGTTCGAGATCTCTTCGCGGAGCGCAACGACGGTGAAACGCTCGAAGATCTGGCCAACGCACGCCATGAATCGTTCAGTACTCGGGCCGCCCGGGACTACATGGGGCTGTTTTCCATCGCTGAGAGAATCAAGATCGGAGCGCATCTGTCGCTGCGTCTTGAGTCGGACACCCCGATCGATTTCCATGTGGTCGGTATCGAGCCTCCTACATGGGCCCAAGAGCTGCACAGCCCCTATGAATGGCGTTTGATGCTGGTCAGTAAAGACCAGCACATGCGACAAGCCCGTGTTCCGGTGAGCCTGCTGCTGAACGAGGCTCGCCAGGTTCAGAGAGATCAGTACCTGGCGGGAGCCGACGCCGACCCTCAGGAGTTCAAAGTTGATTGGGCTCAGCTGGCTCTTACGGTTGGAGATCCAGCGCGCGACCTGATTGACCAGGAAGGGCAGCTGCGTGCCGAAGTGCTGCGAGAGTACGAAGACCTTCCGCGCGGCTCGATCGAAATGCGCCGGCATGTTCTTTCAGGAAACTTGCTGAAAGCCATCATGATGGCCGGTGAGCTTCACAAAGGGCTGCCTGCCACCTACACACTGGCGAACGGCACTCGCGAGTTCGGAGTGGTGATGCCTTCGAACTTTGACCAGATCCAGCTCTTGCGGATGCCGATGACGCTGACACAGGTGGACGAGGTTCAGGATTACCTGGTTCACCGGTTGCAGACCCTGGTGCGCGTCAGCACCTACATGAACCTGAAAGATGTGCAAATTGCCGGTATTCCAGCCAAGGATGTCGAGCAGGCGCGCAATGATCTTCACTGCAGCTATTTCCTTGAGGCCAGTCGGGTGCGCGACGGCGCCGAGGTGAAAATCGTTGTACCGCGTGCGAAGGGTCGCTCCGGGTGGCTTCTCGGAGACGAGGCCCTACAGGGACTCACCGCCGGCCGCGAATGGGTTCGTGCCGCCAATGACTTGACCATGACCTTCCCGCTGCGTGAGGGCCGATTCCCAGAGGAGCTGCGTGTTGTTGTGCAGCACCTTCTCGATATCGGTGCGTCGTTCCGTACGCCGGCGACTGACAGTCGGGCTCGTGAGTGGAGTTTGGCCCGGGCCGGCGCCCAGGAACAGGCACGTCGGACTGAGTTGCTGCAGGACGGGAGGGCGTTGGCATGAACGGCCAGTCTATCTTCAAGCTGATGATCGGCTCGCCGCGGCTTCCCAAGCCATGGGAGCCGCTTTATGAGGAAGCCCAGGCCTTCATAGCCTGGGCCGACGCAATCCCCGAGAGTACCTCTCGGGGGCTGCTGCCCATGGTGTGGAGCGTACGTGAAAAGCTCACGTACCAGGACGGTGGTGGGCTCAATGGGTATCTCAAAGAACGTGGAATGACCAAAAAGGGCTGGAAGGCGTTGAACAGCCTTTCGGTAGAGCAGACCGCCGAAGTGTTCACTTTTTACCGTGCCCGGGGCGAACAATCCTGGCCTGCGCGTCTGGTTACCCCAGCGGAGACCGCCCGCGACGCGTCAGTCGAAGTCAGCGCATCGTTGCTGGTGGTGTTGGCCGAAGCCGAAATCTCGTTGGAGGGCATCGGCGCGCCATACGACGAAGATTGGAAGTTGATGATTCGTGCACTCTCCAGAGAGATTGCCGGCAAATCCTTGGCCGAGTGTCAGGACGTCGCCGGCGATGCGATCTTGGTGCGCGATTTCCTAACCGGCGGTGACGTCGACATCGTTCCATCGACGACATGGGACGATCTGAAAGTTCAAGCGCGGCAATGGACCGAGGAGCTCGTTCTTGATGGTGATGACGCAGCACCGGCCGCCGCTCTTCCGGCGGAAATCACCGCCCGGCCGGTGATGACGCCTGGTGGTGAAGATCGCCTTGTCGACGGCCAGAGCGGCCTGGTGGTGGTGCGTCTGATCGAACTGTCCGATTTTCGCCGTGAGTCAGAGCTCATGTCCCACTGTATTGGCCACGGCAACGGCTACTTCAACAAGCACCTGAACGGTACAGGAGCCTTCTACAGCTTCCGTAGAGAAGGTGTTGAGAGGCCAGTCGCGACATTGGAGTTGGCGGTCAACGATGGCGACTGGCGAATCTGCCAGTGCCGTGGTCCGTTTAACCAGGATCCCGGCGTAGAGAGCGCCGATCTGTCAAACCGGTTGCGGGAGGCTCACCAACTCGGTGGGGAGATCCGCAAAGCCAGTTATGAGGTTCTGGCGCAGGTCGTGGGTCAGACCATGGAACTGGATCACACGTCGTCGCGATACTTCTAATTCAATCCTGTAAAAGCAATCCATCGAAAAATTTCGATGGATTGCCATCCCTTAGTGCATACGGATCGATCTGGAGTCTCCGGCGACCCACGCTTTAATCGTTACAGACCGAACCGTCTCCCTAAATTTTGCATTAGCGCGTACTTGGGGTCCTGAGTTCGTCGCTTGCCCTGTTAGGCACATGTGCCTATACTTCCTTTGCGGTAATGAATTTTTATTCCAGTGCCCAGGGCGCTATCACGCTCCAGAAGTCGAGGAAATGAAATGCGCGCACATCCTGTTCAGTTATCTATGCCGAAAGGCTTTTCTTGTGTCGCGGATCATTCCAGTCCGCTCCTAAGCAATGAGGCATATCTTGCCGTTGGTTTCGACGGTGTGGTTGATGGGGGCTGTTTCACAGAGTCTCCTGAAACACCCGCCTGGTTCCGCGCTGCGGCAGATGTTGGTGCGCGGATTTTGCGTGGGCCCCGGGAATCCGCTAACAAAATGCTAGGGGTTTCCCTTGCGTTCCAGGGAATGCTTCTGGCATCAAAGAACGGCAATATCTCTGCGTCCAAATTGTTGAACGAAACAGATAAGGCCTGGACTCTGGAAGTGGAAAAGCGGTCGGTGCGAGTGAGCAAATCTGATACTCATCAACGAGCGTTCAAACTGATGAGCGACGCACTGACTTGGGCTGGTGGGGACCAGGATCTGATCGATCACTTTCGTGCTCTTGAGGCTGAAAAGTCATTGGTTAGCCAGGCAGGCACGGTCGCCGTGGGGTGCCAAGCATGAGTGATACGACAGTCGAAGTCTCGATATCCCTGACCGAGCAGCAGTCGAAGGATCTCCAGCGTTTTTATGAGACGACCGAAGATGGTCAGGGTTATGACGTGCCGGCCGACCGCATGAAGTCGCTTGCCCGGGTTGGCTTGGTTCGTTCGCTGGGGTTCTCTCGCTTCGAATTTACCGACGTAGGCGATTCGCTCGTGGAACAGTTGCGCGCCGGGATCGGTTCTTCGGATAAAAAACGCTAAACGCTACAAGTTTTCTCGTCAGCTTACATATCAGGAACCAGATCCATGGATACGACACAGTCGCGCAACGATTACATCGAGAAACGTCGGCAGGAAGAAGCCTTGCGTAAATCCCGCGCCGCCGAAAAGCTGAAGGATCACCAGTACACTTGCCTCGTGCAGACCAGTGACGTCGAAGTTTGGCGTTGCAAGGCGGATAAGACTACCGCTTACGCATTCGACATCATGATGACGCGCTACGGTATTGCCATCGTCGGCGATATCGACAACCTGACCTTCAGCGTCGGTTTGGGCTACGGTATGAAGTTCCTGGCGGGGGATGACGTCACCTACTACCTGCACACCAAGCTCAGTGAATCCCACAAAAAACGGGTTTTCAGCGAAAACTTGTTCCGCCAGGTATTGGTAAAGAGCATCTGTAGCGAGCTTCGGGAAGACTGCTCGGAAGCAATCTGGGACACGCTACCGGATTGGGCCAAAGATGTGGACCTAATCGAAAGCGGGCACTGGGACGAGTTCCGTCAGTTGGTATTGGTCAATCGCCGGGATCTGACTAACGGCGACGACCGCTGGATGCACTGGGACGACTTGCTCAGCACGGCCGAAGGTGTTGGTTTCACTGAGGAAGCGCAGGAGTTTATGCGCGAGAACGCCAAGGTCCTGTGCTTGGGTGAAGAATGGTACGAGCACAGTATCACTGAGGTGTGTGGGGGACTGATCAGCGAGCTTTACCTGATCAACCATGCAGCCAAGGCGATAATGGCCAAAGCAGTGGTGCCAGAAGCCGCCTGACTGAATTGAGTTGGAGGAGTTGGCCATGTCATGGGCAGATGCGGCGGCACCCATCGTTGGAGAAGTTATCCGTCGGGTAGGTCGGAAAGATATGCGTGTTTTGCGTAAGGCGCTTGTAGATGCATACCCTTTCGGCGAGCGAGCCAATACGCCATACAAGGCGTGGCTGGCTGAGGTGCGTCGCCAGTTAGGGCATCCATTGAATGTGCCAAGGGCAGACCCACAAAGCCAGCAGACTGAAATGTTCAGTCAGCGTTAGAAAGAGCCACGCTACTATCTGCAGTGGATGGGAAGACGAGAAAAATCATGATTAAAGGTATCGAAGGCATTCTCGCATTCGCCTTGATGGGAATGGCAATAGGTGGCGTCATCGGGGGGCGCGATAGCGTGGCCGAATTGTTTCAGCCGGAATGGTTCACGCCGGTCGTCTCCTCGCTCTATGCTGGTTGCAACATCCTCGCTCTCTGGGCGCTGGTCCAATCAGCAGAAAGTTGGGAGATTAAGGCTATGTACGCACTTGCCTTAATCGGAGCGTGGTTTTCACCTGCATTGGTCGTGGTATTGGGCAATGATCCCGAGCCATGGATGTCCCATATGATTTGGGGGTTCATGCTGTGCGTCCCGGTAGCCATTATTGTCGAATTGAAGCTGCGCAAGCGAGGAAAGCCCAACGCTTCCACAATCGCAAGTGCGTAGGAAAGTCGGCACGAACTGGCTGCAACCGGCCAACCACAACAGTTTTCATCACGCGATTGCGGCGATCTACTCCAAGGGCAAAACCATGACTGACAAGCAAATCACCGTCCCATCTGAATTCACCGAATCCTTGCTGGCTATGATCGAAAATCGTATCCGCGAAATCGGCAAAAATTACCAAGCAAATGGTCGGAGCTACCATGACGACCTCGAAATTACTGGGTTGCGTGCTATGGCTCGGCAGTTGGGATTTGATTATCAGGTGTCATCTGTGGCAGCAGGGTTTGAGGTTACCCGCTATGAAGTCGCTTAAAGAGAAAGAGTTGGAGTTGCTTCAATCGGTTGCGTTACCTCAAGCAGACGATTGGCAATTGCTTAGCGACATGCCAGAAGTGGTCACAGAGTTGAACAATATTCTTGTTAATGCTCTGGCGTTCGCGAAAAACAAACCTAGTGATTTGACTTGGGGGCAGATTGCGGATCAGATTTTTCCATTCATTAAAGTGCTTGCAGAAAAACATCCCAATCTCGGCATCATCGATTCTGAGGGATTTTTGACAGTTGCTCGGTTCTTTGGGGTCAACTACTCACCGGCGATTTACGACTACTTCAGGTACTACGGGGCTGAACCGGAATTCAGTACCGGTCCAGAGTGTTCGCCATAACACTGGACCAATGCCATGAGCGTGATAGACCAGTGGCGCGAATTCCGCCCCAGCAGTTGGACCCGCAGTGATATGGCAGGTGCTGCGCAGCCCCATGGGCCTGATGATGAGCCGGAGGCGAATTACTGGTTGGCCTGGCCCCCTTACATCACTGGTGATAGACAGGATCCTGGCCACCCAAGCCAGGTGATGCGCCGACGCTTCAAGACCAAAGAGGCCGCCATGGCACATGCCGATAAGGCATGGCCATTGGGGCGGTGGGAAGAAAAGTAGATTCTGGAAAAGTCGCTCAGCTGCACCCCAAGCCCTGGCCTAAAAAACCGGGGCCGAGGACGAGGTGAAGTCTTGCAAGGGGGGGCGGCAGATGCCTCTGTGATGAGTTCCGAGGATCAGTGATAGAGGTCGAGCTGGAGATCCCTCTGGAGGGGAAATGAAGCGGCTGCCGAAGCCTTCAACGACGCTTAGCAAAGGAAAACGATCATGGCTAACGAACCAAGCGATAGCGGCATCAGCGGCATCAGCGGCATCAGCGGCGACGCAATGTGCCCCAAAGCGCCGATGTGGGAAAGAACGTTAACGGAAGCTGAATGGCGGCCATTGTTGGAGTCGAAAGCATTCGTTACTGATCTGGTCGAAGGCATTGAAGGGATGATCGGCGCCGAGTTGCTGCCTGGAGAATCCTTGCTCATTGAAAACTGGCCTAAAGAGGCCCATGAAAAGCTGTTGTCAATGGTGTCTGAGCGCCACGCCAGTTCCTTTGATCTTTCGGTTTTCCGCACCGACGGATCATGCCCCGATTTAGATGAGACAGAGGGTTTCCGGGCACTGATTTACTGTGAGGTCGCAGGACCGGCAGGTTTCGACGAAAGCCGATTTACGCCCTACGGGAGCTACCAACCACTCGGCCCCTATGCGGACATTGCCTCCATCTTACGTGTACCGCTACCCATTCGCCTTGACCGAACCATTTCCCGTGTGCGGGTCATGCCGGACGAAGGCGATTTGATTCTCATGGTCGGCCAATTTCGTTGTGGGCAAGCCTTAAAGCTTGACGATGGCTCTTTTCGCGTCGAAGAAGAGACCGATGGCGGTAAGGCTACGCGGACACTGGCTGTTGGAGTGTCGCAAGATACTGCCGCTGATCTGCTGTTAGAAGCTGGCCGGTGCCAGGCGGTTGAATTAGGTACGCTGGCCCGGTAGGGAAAATCGGCTTGCGCGCCCATGGGCTTACTGGCTGCTGCCATCCTGGGCAACAAGAA
The DNA here is from genome assembly GCF_058797635.1 of Pseudomonas sp. GW823-FHT02C02. Taxonomy (NCBI): domain Bacteria; kingdom Pseudomonadati; phylum Pseudomonadota; class Gammaproteobacteria; order Pseudomonadales; family Pseudomonadaceae; genus Pseudomonas; species Pseudomonas sp. GW823-FHT02C02. The sequence continues at coordinate 132,843 of NZ_JBXAJV010000017.1, forward strand.
CCAGGAATAGGAAGGAAAAGAGCATGAGCAAGCGCAGAGCGTTCGGTGACGTTGTTCAGGTGCAGGACGATGAGGGAGAGCCCCCGTATCCGGTGAAACTGATCCCGACAGTGGACGGTGCAGAACCGGACTATTGCATGTACGAATGCGGTGATCCTGACTGCCGTGAGTGGCGCATTGCAGAAGTTCTTGGCGACCAGGCACAACCGACCGGCCAGCTGATCTACCACGTCACTGAATGCAACATGAGTGACCCAACCAGTTAACGGACAAGTCGCAACCCGTCCTGGGCTGTATTGGAGAGTGACCTGGAGTACCGATTGCCCGCGAGAGATCGTTGCTCAAAAGGAAATCAAACGTCAGACCAGGTCGCTCCCCAATGCAGCACAATTGAGGAGCTATCATGCTTGTCGAGCGCAGCGAAGACATGAGTCCAGATGGGCGGCTTTCCCTATACAGAGATGTCGACGGCGATGTCCATGTGAAGGTGATCCCACCGATGGATCGAAAGGACGATTATGCCCCTTCGGTCGAGTTCGTTACCCACTGCGCGCGAAGTCCCCGGACAGTCGCCGCGCTTCAAGCGCTGATCGAGGCGATGCGCCTGGACAATGAGGAGAACCCTCTGTCGGGTTCGTTCACCCTGGATTAGCAACCTCCGAGTAACTGAGCATGAACGATCAATCTGATTCTGCGGACCGTTTGCCGAGTACTGATGAAGCAGCTGGCATGGCCTGGTGGAATGGCCTGGACGAGGATGGGCGTCGCTTCTGGTTGTGTCTCACAGGCAGTGGAGTGGTTGCCGATGCCTGGATGGTCCACAAGCGCGCCGAGATTGACCCGGCGAACTATCACAACATCAACTTCTGGAACGATCGGCTCGCGGAGCTGCAACAGGTAACAGCGAGCGCGCCCAATGACGCCAGAGCACTGGCTGACCTTGAAAGCGTTGAAAGTCTGTTAGCGATCGAGGCCCGCGAGAAAAACCTGCCCATGCAGGCCTGGAGGATCGGTGACGATCACGTTGTTGTCGCTCGATCGGCCGAGCAGGCGCTTGCGGTGTCCTATGCGGAAGGACTCGAAATGAGTGGGGGAGGCTGGCTGGATCTGAACATTATTGCTGCAATCGACAACCCCCAGGATTGTCGGCCCATCAAATTCGAGGAAGAGGCTGAGGTAATGGCCCTCGACGTGATGCTAAAGCGGTTTGTGATACCGCGGCACATCTGGACCAGCTGGTGGGCTGACTAGCTTATTTGGTCGCGATGTTCGAGGCGTTGGGATTTGTCAGCCACTGCTGGAAACTGGGGCCGTACCGCAAACCTTTTTGTTGGATCTTGCTTGCGTAGTCATACATGCGACGAACGTGAGTGTCTGTTTTCGGGTTCTCGCCCGTGTGATAACAGCCGATGGCCATCCAGGCATTGTTGTTGAATTTGTTCAGACACCTTCGCATGATCCAGGCGCTGACCCACAAATTCATGCAGGCATTCCACTGGAGATCTTTGGCGGAAACACCGTAAGGTCGCAGGGCTGTTAGCCAGGAGCTATTCACCTGGGCTGGGCCGTAATCAGTGGATCCGTTGCTGTTCTTGCTGGCAGTACCAAGCCTGCCATTTTCCTGCCCCAGGACACCGACGAGAAGATTGGGCGGAAGTTGATAACGCTGAATGGTCTCCACCACACATTGGCGTGGTATCTCGCCGTAGGCGATTGAGGGAGGTAGATCAAGCATCGGTGTTAGGTGTGGCTGCTGGTAGTGAAAACAGCGGAATGCTTTTGCGAGCTGCAGCGACCGCCTCCTCCAGTGAGCGGTAGGGGTATGCGTCGGCGGAGAACAAACGGTAGAAGCTGGCCGCAACTTCCCAGGCAGGCATCTCGACAACGATCGCTCGCCGTAGATCGACGGTGATATAGCCGCCTTCCAAGAATTCGTGAACAAAAAACCGTTCGCCCCACGCCCAGCCACCAGTACCCGTACCAATCAGTAAAGTGCCAGCAGGCAGCAGCGGATAGGTTCCCCACATGTCCAACTCGACAGGTGGGATGCCTGTGAATGTCAACCCGAGAGCATTCAGCTTGATCTCGGTGGGCATGTCCTCTGGACTCAGTTCAGGGATAGGCATCTGTACAACCGATTTAATAGAGTGATTGCGCCAATATAGCGCAGTCGAAAGTTACGAGCAAAGATTTGGATGTATTTGACGGATGAAGCTTCAGAACGGATACTTTTGATCATAAATGGCGTATGTATTCCATTGAGTATTCAAAAGAAAACCGGGAGGCACGAAAATGCGTGTGACACGACAAGACTTTGCAGATGCACTGGAGCAGGTCAGAACGGCTTTCAACGCCGAGGCCGTTGCCCAGCTTCTGGAGCACGATATGTTTCCCGGTGAGCTTCACGGCCTGTTGGACGAGCAAGGCGCCAATGGTGAACCTGAGGCGCTGCTTCGGGCGATCGCGGGCGCGGTAGCGGTGATCAATATTGCTCAGCGCAATGATCGCGCGGCTGGACTGGACTCGACCTTTCTCTCGCAGGCGAACCTGATTCGCGCTGGGCACGTCCGTGGGTCGCTGATGGACGATGCAGCCTTGGCTGATCTCTTTCCGCAACTGGTCGACCAGTACGGTCCGGATAGCGCCCGCGAGTTGCGGGGGGGCATTGCCTTTCACCTGGCTTCGCGTTTTTTCCTGCCCGAAGGTCAGGAGAGCGGCATTCATCAACAATTGCTCCGCGTCGCGGTGATGAGGTCGGCTGAGGTTGAAGGTGAGCTGCAGCCACTGACGCAAATCGCCGTACGTGAGGACGTGGTGGGTGTTGATCAAATGCTGGTCGCGGTCAATGCGATCCAGGACGTCACCCGCGGCGCGGGTTTGCCGCTGTCCCAAGGGCTGATGATGATCGGGCACGGGGCATGTGAGTTCAACGTTGGTTTGGCGCCGATCCATCAAGTGATCCGGGAATTGCACCCAGGTGTCGATGACATGCAGGTATCCTTGTTGACCGAGCGTACTTTGGGTTATCTGCACCAGTTCAATGGCCAGGTGGTGAACCAGGTGCTGCAGGAGATCGGTAACGAATGGCTGGCCGAAAACGCAGAAGCCTACCTGGCTGGGCAATACCATGACCTAGACCAGGATGATGACCTGGACATGGACGATGAGGCTGCCCAGCGACTGCTGATCGAAGTTATGGCCGGCCATGAAGATGTAAACCCAGTGGAGCCGTCGGTCGAGATCCCAAGTGCTTCCTTAGATTTCAAGATGTAAGACCCAGGGGCAAAGAGAATGAATGCCAACATCAGATCCGGGGCCAATACCGACCAGTTCGCAATGGTCAAACAAGTGTTCATGGAGCCCGGTGAGCGACTGCAGGATGCGCTCTCGGCTGCGCTTGCGCATAAAGGTGAAGTCGTAGACTTTCAACTTACGCCTAAGGCTGGGTACGCGGCAGTGAAGACGGCAGGGGGGCAGGTCGAAGCGTTCGTGTTGCCTTACGCTGTCGATTTCCATCAGCCGGCGCCCAGAGCCATTCAATTTGGCATCCAGAGCGAGCGCGACAATCCACGCTTGGCCTTTGCACCGCAAACGCTGATCGAGCAACTGTCGCCGGCGCTGGACGGCGGTGCCTCGGCTTGGCGTCAGCGGTGCTGGGCGAATTTTGTGGGGCATCAGGCCGCACTGAGCGTGATGAAGCCTGGGGATGTGGTGATGCTGGCTCGCGAGATCGCCGGCAACCATGGGCCGTTGCGCCCCGATTATTACGCCGTGCGCGCGTCCGATCGCGGATTTACGGTGATTGAAGCGCTCCGCACGGGGAAATCTTCGTTGGTCCATAACCTGGCGGCAGACGCCGTCAATGTAAATCTGGATCCTGATCCGATGCTGCGTTTGAGTCAGCACCCAAGCATCGTCAAGTTCGGGTTGCAGCGGGTCGCGCACAACGATGAACAAGAGCACTACCTGCTGGTCGGTAGAACCGCTTCCGGTCTACCGGTGCCGCTGGCTAAAGCCACAGGCGTGGAGGAGCGCGACTACATGCTGCAGCGCGTTTGGGAAATCTCCAAGCTGCGACAGGAATCCCTCCGCAGTCTCAATGACTCTCCGGTGTTTTCCTACATGGCCAAGCAGAACTTGATTGACGCAGTGGTCGAGCAAGCCAAAGGCGAGGAGCCGGTACTCTTGCAAGATCTGCAGATCGAAATTGTGCCACTGGCGCCGGAATACATCCCAGAGGGTCCGGCCCTCTAAGTACGGCCTTGATTGTGCCCTCCCGGTCCGCCTGGAGGGTTTTTCCCCGCAAGTCTTAGTCCCATCGTCACCACGTACTACACTAAATGGGCCCAGCGTCGAGGATGCCGCACATCGTTGCAGGCGTCCCGCTCCAAGGAGCCCCGCCCATGAATACGCGCGACGAAACCCCCAATCCCGCTCCGGTAGAGCTGAACGGCCCGCAAATTATCAACCTGCACCTGCCGGAAGCGGTGGAGGCGCTGAACGCTTACCGTCAGGCGCAGCACCTGGTGGCAGGCATTAGTGAAGAAACTAACCCGCCCGATCTGGCGGCGAAGATTCTCGCTGTGTATGCCGAAGCGGCACACGAGTTGGCGGGTCATGTGAGCGCAGCGGTATGCGCTCAGCGCGGCGAAACGCACCTACCGCACCTCGCCCATGAGAAATCCTGACGAATTTCTGCGCGTCTACGCGGACCAATTAGAGCGCGAGCACGGGCGTTGCCTGCACGGACGGGCGGCGCTGCTTGATTGGCTGAATCAACTGATTGACCGCCTGGCGCTCCTGCAGGTGCCCGGCCACGCCGCGATGGACATGATCAGTAGTGAGTACCTGCGCTGGCAGTGCGAGGCCCTGGGGCTGGATCCGGACGACGGTGCATAGGGGACGGCTGTTGGGTGCCGGTGCTTAAGAGATTTCGTTACCGTGTAAATAGAAAGGCCCGCGCAAGGCGGGCCTTTGTCGGCGTGCATCCGTGACTACGAGTAGCCCTCCGCCTTTCCCATTGCACGGGGTGGTGATATTGCGGAACCGATGTAAATTCAAGCGCTAAACAGGGTACGAGTCAACCGACTAATCGAGAGCACCCCGGCGCACCTGTCTGCTACTTGATTCAATAGGCACATGTGCCTATTATGGTGCTCATTGAGTATGAATGCCTCGGCCTAACCATTCGTTGGGCCGAGGCAGTACCAGATAGCTGGTTTTCGAGCCTCGCGAAAAGGATATTGACCCGTGCATCTAACGTTCCCCACTACATCCGCCGCCGACAAGGAACCGCTGCCGCTCACCAAGGACCAGCAGGCCGATATCCGTGCGACCGCGAAGAAGATCCAGCAGCACCTGCAAATGATCCCGTTTTTTTTCGATAACGAAGGCCTGTCACGGGAGATGGCCAGTAGTGTGCTGAATCTGGCCGAGAGCGACCTGGCCGCTTTGGGCAAGCTGATGGGTGTGGCCACCGAGTCGGCAGAGCGCATCGAGCAGCGCCATGGCGATATCCGTCGCGCTAACCTGCGCGTGCACGAGCTGGAGCGCCTGCTGGGCCAGGCGCAGCCCATTGAGGCTATCCAGCCGGTGCTGCGCACTCTGTGCGAGCAGCTTAATGGTTGGTGGGATCTGGAGGGCTTCGGCCATATCAGTGAGATTGCCTTTGGCGAGTACAACGTCAAAGTCAGCTTTTCCTGTCAGTTCATTGGCTGCAAGCCGCACCTGGTAGCGCCCGAAGGGGCCACGCACAAGGAACGGAAGGCGCTGTGGCTGGCCAGCCTTCAGGCTCGTGGCTTCGTGCTGCTGGACGATGACGGCGACAAGGGCGTGAAGGATTGCCCCGAGAGCCGCGACGCTATGCGCGCACTGTTCGCCCAGCGCTTGGGCAATGCTTGGATCAGCCAGTTTGTCAGCCGCGAGAGCCGCGCTAATGGTTCCCAGCTGGTGTCGGTCGAGGTCATCATCCGCGACTTGGCGTTGATTCGTGCGCTGCCGGTGCCACCTGCCGACGCAGAGGAAATTGACCAATGACTGCCAACCACGAAGACGGAAGTTTAGGATTGGTAGCCGGTTTGGCCCTCGCGGCAAGTGCTACCGCTGGCTTGCTTGGGTATCAGACCGTTGCGGCCGTTTTGGGTGTGATTGGCATCGCTTTCGCGGTTGCCCTTGGGTTGTCCAAGCGCGCTAAGAACAGGGCCCAGTCGAAGAACTGATCAAATTAGCCAGCTTTGCGGCAAGTGCCGCGAGTTGAGGGAAACTCAGCATGAAAAGCGAAAATGATCGCTGCGCACCCTGGCCCTTGATTGGGCCTTTGGCGGTGCCAGGACGCGGCTTTTCGCGTGCGTGAGATTAAGGACACTCAGAATGACCCGATTAGAAACCACCATCATCGAGCAGGCCCGTCACGAACTTTGTAACTTACGCAATGCGTTGTTGATGCCCGAGGGCGAGGAACGTGTCTCGGCAATCTCGGCTTCTTTCTGGATGCTTAATGGTTTGACAATGTTGGCCAGCCTCGCAGATAGCGGGCTGTGCGAGAACGCAATAGCCGTGCTGAATGCTATCGACTCCGAGGCCGGTCAGGCGACCGCCGCTGCAAGCCTTGTTGGAATGATCAAGAAAGATATGCGTAGTTAAAAGGATTATCCAGCAAGGGCAATCTGATCCACCAGCTTGATCAACTTGATCGGATCTTCCAGCTGATTTGTTTGGGTGGACTGCAGTGTTATTTCTTGGCTGCGAAGTAATTCACGCAGCCGCATCAACTTAGAGCGTAGGGTGGCCTGTTCCATCCCTACTGGTACGAAACTATGGGAGAGCCAGGTGACGGCCGCCGCGGTGTCGGGCAGCAGCATATCGATGTCTGGTTGACCGGCAGATGGCCATTTCCATTGGTACAGTCCGAGCCCGCTGGCGAGCAGCGCCTCGCGGGTGGCGATTGAGTCACCCATCTTGATTTGCACCGCAACGAGCAACTGAGCAAGCAAAGCTCTTTCGAGTGGAAGAGCTTTGATTCTTTGAATCAGCGGGCCCGTGTTCTGGTCGGCTGTGTTCAGCGTTTCGAGATTCCCATACAGCGCCAGGTAATTTGTGAGGCAACCCAATTCCGGCGCGTCTTTGCCGGCGTGCTCGATCGCGAAGTCGACCAATGCGTAGCCGCTTTCTGGAGCACCTTCGGCGAGAAATGTCAGTGCAACCGTCCACAGCGCTTCCGGTCCGGATCGGGCGAGTGTTTTCTGGGCAAGCGCGAGGCTGTTTGTCGGTCTGGACAGACTTGTCACAAATTCTCGTTGTGCGAGTTCACGCGATTTACGGCCGAGCATTTGCAAGGCGTTGTTGGCCACCCAGGCGGGCTCAGTGATGGGCTTCCAGGTTCGCAAAATGTGTGGGTCAGGGCTCAGCCGGCACGGCCGCCACGCCTCATCAGAGAAATACCTCCCCACCATGAGCGCGCGAGGTTGCTCGCCTCTCGCAGGTGGGTGAGGGATGACGATGTACGACGGGCTCCAATGCGGAGAGTAAGCTGCCGTCATCGCCCGGGTGCCGGTTGTGTTGCTGCGCCTGCATCCCGATCGTTGTTGGCATGCGTCGCGGCCGTCTGTGTGAGGCTGCTAATTGTGTCGACCAGGCTGGGCAGCAGGGTGGAGTTAGAGCCCGCAGATGCCCGAAGGATCGATGAAAGGTCCAGCTTGCTGAGCGTTGAGAGGAAAGCACCTGAATTTTGGGTGGTCGTGAACGTGTCCGCCGCTTTTTTTGCGAACTCAATGGCCTGCATTGCAGGTGCAAGACCAGGTACGGCCATTCCCACCAGTTTTGGGCCAAACTCAACGAGGGCTCTGCCGGCAAGATCGTTGATGATGTCGGCCTTTCCCAGCAATTTGCCCAGCTCCAAAGGGCTTGTCCCCATGCCTGTGCCTTTTGAAAGGGTGCCGGTGCCGGGAATGAAGTTTTCCCCGCGAGCTAGGGCTTGTCCGAGCATGGGCATCGCTCGACTGGCCAGCGCGCTTTCAGCCAGGCCGAACACCTCCTTGGCGGCAAGGTGGCGCAAAACCTGTGGGCCGAGGAGTCGAATGCCCTGGCCGGCGATCAGAGGGAGTAGTGGCAGCATTTAATACCCCTTCGTCACCGGTTGTAATTGGTAGCCCGAGGCGCTCTGTTGCGATGCGGCGTTTCGGTTCGGGCACACAGGCATACCGCCGCTGGCGGTGGGCTGTGTCTTGTAGACCCTGTTCATTTGTGCGTTTGGATTGAAACTGGGCGAGGTGTAGGTCGTTTTGACGGGCGCCAGGATGTTGGACGGCGTGCTGCCGCCGACGCTTGAACTGAATGAATCGAAAAGACCGGAAACGTTCCAGTCAGCAGCAATAGCCGGCTTCGCGAAAAGCAAGGCCAGCACGAAAAAACAGGATCTGTTCATTGTCTCTCCATTCAGCAAATGTTTTGTTACCGAGATTATAATGGTAAAATTACCGCAGTTCCTAATTGAGGTTCAAGGATGTCTTCAAGTCTAGTAGAAGGCCTACCTCACGGCATGTCCTGGCGCACACCCGGGCTGAAGATGCTCAGACCCGATCAGCTGGTGCCTGGCCGCTTCCAGCCGCGATCGCATTTCAACCAGAAGGCGTTACTGGAGCTGGCACAGAGCTTTTTGGAAAACGATCTTGGGATCATCGAACCCATCGTCGTTCGACCCAAGGCCGGGGACGTTGAGCTTTATGAAATTGTCGCCGGTGAGCGCCGGTGGCGTGCGGGATCGCTGGTCAAATTAGAGCTGCTGCCGTGCCTGGTGCGTAACTTCACGGACCTTCAGGCATTGCAAGCCGGGCTTGTTGAAAACGATCAGCGTGAGGATCTCAACAGTTTGGAGCGGGCCCGTGGGTATCAAATGGCGATCGATGAGTTCGAGCTGACCCATGATGCGCTGGGCCAGATGCTGGGGGCCAGCCGAGTGGTGATTACCAACCACCTGCGCCTTTTCTCGTTGCCTCTCGCAGTTCAAGAGCTGCTCGAAGACGGCCAGCTCAGCGAATCGAAGGTCCGCTGCCTGTACGGGCTCAACGCAGCGGCTGCAGTGCGCATTGCGCGTGTGGCAGCTGAACAGCGTCTGGGGTACAGGCAGATTGAATTGCTGGCTCGCGCAGAAAAGAAACCTGCCAAGCCAACCGCTACGCCGGCTCGTGACGACCCTGATGAGCGGCGATGGCTCGACGTTATGTCGCAACGGCTGGGACATGAAACGACGCTGGAAAAGGCAACCAAGGGGAAGGGCGGTTATTTGAGGATCAGGTACACCACGATGGACGACCTGAGCTCAATAACCAAAAAACTGCTGAAGGGTCATGATTGAAGAGGCGTCGAGATGAACAGTTTGGTGGCGTTGGGGTCGTCCTCATATTCAATGCCCGGCGGTGGAGGGCGTTTCGGTTTGCTCGACTTTGTCGCGAAGGCGCCAGTTACCAATAAGGGGTGGAGCGTTGTCCATTTGGACATAGCTAATTTCAGCCTCCTCAACAAGTTACTCGGGCACGAGAGCGGCGACAAAATCCTTGGTGTCATTGGTGCTGCCCTTTGTGAGGACGGTCGACATCATTGGTTTCATGTCGCCGGCGACGCTTGGGTGGGGGTTTCTGAACGACGTGATCCTTACCTGGTGGAGCAGCAGATCAACCAACTGCGTAAAACGGTACGCGCGCGGGTGATGGAGGCGATCAGTAAGCCTATTCGAATCGATGCTGCTGTTGGCCTGGCCTCATGTCCTGATCTTTCACATGCCGTTGCCCGTGCCGAAGGTGCCTGTCGGAAGGCGAAGTCTTCGGGCCGCGGGTTGATTGCCGTGGACTCTGTAAAGGACGACTGGGAATCCACCGACTTGATCGATCGGTTTATCCTCGGTGGTGATCTTGAAACCATCGTTGAACTCTATCGTCAACGCATCCAGTACCTGGATGGGAAGCACCATTTCGAAATCCTGTCCCGTATCGGCGGTGAGTCCGTCGGAACCGCGATGGTGATGATCGAGCAGCTGGGACTGGTTCAGGAATACGACCTGATGCTGCTCCGCATGGCGTTGAAAGCCATTCCAGAAGATGCTCCGGTTCACACCGTCAACTTCTCAAGCCTTACAGCGTGTGATTCGGGAGCAATGCTTGAGGCGATCTCCATATTGAGAGGTCGGAGCAACATTGCAATTGAGATCACTGAAACGGCAGAGATTCAAAACCTTGCCCTGGTAAAGCAGACAGTCGACATGCTGGCCTCTGCCGGCGTGGCTGTGTACCTGGACGATTTTGGTGAAGGCGCCGCTTCCCTCGGCATGATTGATCTGCCATGGAAAGCGGTGAAGTTGAGCCGGAGCATCTGTGGTGAAGATGCCCCGCGGGATGTGCTGGAGGCGGTGATCAAGCTAGCCAAAAATCGTGGCATGGTGGTTATCGCGGAGTGCATTGAAACGAAAAAGCATCTGGACTATCTCGCGTCCTGCGGTGTCGATGCATTCCAAGGCTATTACATCCATAGGCCCGAGGCCTTTAAGTTCGCGTGATTCTGGCAAACCATTTGTATCGGAGAGTACTTCGCTAGATCCAGCGCTGACGCTGTCTGAGTGCTCTACTCATGCAAATAGTTTTGCTGTTTCGCCAGGTAAAAGAAAAGGCCACGGAGTCTGATCAAGATCCGTGGCCTTTTCTTTTACCTGGTGGCTGTGTCAGCCGGTTCTTTCTTTGGTGCCAACAGGATCTGTTCGGGATCAACTATAGGTTTTGTTGATGTAGCCGATCGCTTGACCGTTCTCATCCAATTTAAGCCGAGCGCCGCACTCGTCCTCCCGACAGTGGAAGTAGCCCCACTGGTCAAGGGTCAGATCATCCCCCGTCGGCACATTAGCACCGCAATAAGGGCATCCATGAGGGTGGGCTACGGTTTGGAAGCTTGACCGCCAGGTCTCCCAGCCCACCATCACATAGGCTTTCAGCTGGATTTGCTTGTCGAACGACACAACACTGGCAGCCTCCAGCGCTGACAGATACACCTCCAGTTCGCCCAAAGCTTCACTGAATGGGCCAGGCGCCTGTGCCTTCAGAACCGCATTCAGCATTTCGTGCAACTCCTCGCCCACTGCTCGTGGCAGCTCTTGCAGCAGTTGGAATACCTGCGTCACGCTCAGGAGCTGCGAACACTCTCTGTTTGGGTTGTTCATATACGGTTCCAGGAGCTGCGAACCCTCTCTGTTTATCGTGTTCTTCATATACGGTTCCTTGTTTTCGCGGACGTGAAATTGGCGTCTTTTCTCTTTGCAACTAGTCGACTTAAGGTTGCCGCATGGTGCTCAGTGACGGGCGCCACCTTCCAAACCAGCCGCGGCTTTAAGTCTGAAAATCTCCCGCAGTGCCGGCGCAATCCCATTCGACATGTGTAGGTCTTCACCAGTGATGCCCAGGGACTCATTGATGTATGCCATGGCAAGGGCGTACTCCGCGTACAGCCGGCGGTAATTTGGCTCTTCCGTTGCCGGTGTAACCGCACCACTACGGGGCTGATCCGGGCGTGGTGTCGGTTTGATTTCGGCGCCGATGGCCACGAGTTGCTCAATCAGGAAGTCCAGGGATTGAACGCCGATCAGTTTTGCCCGACGGCCGTTCAGATGAATGTACAGGGCCCCATCACTGACCTCGATCTGATCATCAGTGCCGACGGCTTCAGGGTAAGCGCAGGGCGCATCAATTGGGTAAAACCTGGTGTTAGGTGTCATGAGTACGGTCCTTGTTGGGGTGTATGCGGGTCGAAATACGAAGTCGCGCAGGAGCTTGCGGCGGCCAAAAGCCAGCAGTTTCACAAGCATGGTATGCTCATAAATCAATTCGTGCTATAATTTAATATGACATACACAAAAGAATACATCAACAAGGAGAGAGCATCGTGAGCGACCTACGCCAAGATTACCCCTGGCTGGATGGTTTTTCTGACGAGCAGGTCAAGGCCGCCACGCATGCCAGTCGACATGGCTTAGTTTCGGCTGCGCCTGGTTCAGGGAAAACGAAAATGGTAATCGGATATTGCGGTTACCTGCTGTCGAACAAGGTGAAGCCCGATGAGGTATTAGGGCTTGCCTTCAACGTGGACGCGATCAAAGAGGTCAACGCCCGGCTCGCCTCACTGCCGTTGCCGAATGCCAGCAAATTGAAGTTCCGCACAATCCATTCCTTTTGCAAAGAAGTGCTGCAGGTCGCGGAGGAGGAGGGGCTGCTGCCTGTTCGTCAATTGCTCGGCGAGCCTGAGGCAGCCACGCTTGCCCGCCGCGCCCTGGCAGGTCCATCTGGCAACAGTGGCGTTTACGACGTCGATGAGTTGAAAGTCGGACTGCTGCGCCAAGGCTTGACGATGGTGAAGGCGGGTCTGGTACGGCTGGAACAGATCGATAATCACGAAGATTTGCTCGCCTATGCCGAAGATGATGAAGAAGTGGCCATGGCCATTCTGGAACATGAGCGCATTCGTCAGGAGGAGGGGCTCAGGACCTTCGACGACCTGATTTTTGACCTGGCTTGCTTGTTCCGTGACTCACCAGCTGCCGCAAAATGGGCTGGCAACGAATTTGAGCACATCATCGTCGACGAATACCAGGACGTCGACGATGCTCAGCAGGAAGTGATTATTGCCCTGTTGGGCACGCGCGGAAACCTGATGGTCGTGGGTGACGAGGACCAGTGCATCTACGGCTGGCGTGGTGCGAACCTGTCCTACATGATGAGCGGGCTCGAAGAGCGATTGGGCAAGGAAAATGTCACCCGCTACCAGCTAAGTGAGACCTTCCGCTATGGTCATGAAGTAGCGGTGGCGGCCAATAGCCTGATTCGTAACAACGAGGACCGCCCGCAAAAGCTCTGCATCTCCAACACCGGCACCCCAAGGACCTCCGTGCAGATGCGGATGGCGTCGACTAAGACTGGCGATCGCTACTGGCCCCACGCAATCATGCAGGACCTCAAGGAGTGGAAGGATTCCGGCCGCAAAATGCGAGAGGCAGCCGTGCTGGTTCGCACCTATGAGCTGGCAGCACCGCTGGAAATGCATCTGATCCGTGAGGGCGTACCCTATCTGCTCGAAGGGCGCGGCATCATGGGGATGCCTGAGGTCAAGGCGATCAATGCGTACGCCGTAATGAGCGATGCAGAGTTGTTCCGTGATTGTGGGTTCGAAGGGCGGCAGGAGATGCTTGCTTCTGTCCTGAGCTCGCCGGGTATCTTTCTGACGCGTCCACTTATCAAAAAATTGTCAGGTAGCCTGGCAAAACTGGAGCTCGGCGATATTCCGAAAATGATTCGGTCGTTGACTGAGAACGACGGCATCAAGCCAGGGCAATTGAACGGACTGCGTCGTCGCGCCGATGTGCTTGAGCGTTTGACCGCGGCTGGCCCCGACATGTCTGAACTGGCCAGCATCATCTGGAAGCAGTTGGACTGGCGATCGGACGTTCAGCGGCGCATTGCAAATCCGTTGAAGCAGGCCGATCGCCTGAACGTTATCAACCTGATGTCCCGAGAGGTGTCCCGCTACGAAACCGCGGGAGGCATGCTGGATGCTTTCTCCGAGCGAATGGACCAACAGGATCAGCCGGAGGTTATGCGCGACCCGCTCCTGATCACCTCCGTACACAAGTCAAAGGGCCTGGAATTTCCGCTGGTGATCGTCCCGGGTATGATTGAAGGGCAATTCCCCCACTTCATGCCGGACCGTCCCGTCGATATGGAGTCCGAGCGGCGTTTAGCCTATGTCGCGTACACCCGGGTAAAAGAAAAACTGATTCTGGTTGCGCCGAATGATCTCGCGCTGGCAAATCGTTGGAAAATTCCGGTCAACCCAAAAGAATCCCGCACGCCTGAGGAGGCGGCCGGCATCACCAGCCGTTTCCTGACGGAGATGGATCCTGCAGCGATACGTGCGGCGAGAACCTGGTTCTACGGGGAGGGCAATCATCCGATGGTGGACTCCCTGGGTGATTATGTCGTGAAGGTTGGAGCCATAGGCGCCTCAACCCAGTCCCTGCCGCCGCTGACCGCGGATCTGACCGTTGCCGAACTGGTGGAAATAGCGGCAGAACCTGAACCCGCACCCGAATACGAATTTCAGTTTTGATAGCTTGAGGATCCCCCATTGAGTACCCCAGAAGAAACCCAGGCGCGAACCGGAGCTACGGTGCTTACTGAACTGTTCCGACGGCACGCCAAGATTGAAACTGCTCAAGAGCAACTGTCTGGGGTCACGGGCCGCCGGCACAGTTTGGCCAGCAGTCTCGCGTCGGCGGTGCAGCAGCTGACTGTGCTTCAAACGGAGATCGCTCGCCTGGAGTCGGAAGACGCCACGCTTTCTGCAGAGCAGGCGAAGCTTGAGGCCTGGTTGAGCGCGAACGCTCCTAGCGACGGTGTGTCGCTCGATGATCAGGTCCTTGAGGTGGTTGAGTCGCTGGTGCCGGCGGATGCGGCTCCCCACGTCGAAAAGACGCCAGGCCGCGGTCGATTTGACGCGATCGAATCTGAACTCCAGCGTTCAGGGTGGGCAGACGACGGCATGGGACTGATTGTGCGAAATTTTTCGGCGGTCGAGAGCAGTCCTCCTGCAGGCTACGTCTACGTGCAGTTCAAGGCCAATGAGTCTGGACCAATTCTGACCGAGGCCGGCGAGCAAACACTGGTTGTCGGGGTTGCGATGGCCACCGACGGCAACGACCACGAATTGCGCACCGATCTGCGCCGCAAGGTGCTGGATGACTTGAGTGGTTCGGTTGCCGAGATCGTGTCCAAACTCAACGCCAAAGCCGACGAGTTGATTCAGGCGGCTCTCGTTGCCGAGAGCAGAGCGGTGCGTGATCTGCGTAGCCCGTCAGACGATCTTCGCGACGTTTTTGAAGAGGCGAACTGCGATAGTGACTTTGTAGCGCCGGCCGTATTCCCTTCGGGCACGGATGCGCATGAAGTCGTAACGGGGCACCTTGACGACATGCCCGGTTTTGATGACTCAGGCGTTGTGGCAAATGAGATTGATGAGGTGCAGGGTTTTGGTGGTCCCGAACTCATCCCTGAAGCCGTTTACGAAGAAATTCCTGGCTTTGCTGACGATCTTGATCCACTACCGGCGCCGGTCGTCCAAGAGCCTGCATCGGCCGAATATCACTTCGGTTTTTAGACTCAAGCTTCTTGGTGTTGTTTGCTTTGGTGATTTCAATAGTATAAAGTCTTCATCGTGTATTTTGTATTTGTTGTAAGGCATATAGCGTTCCCCTTCCGTTACCTGTGCCTGCCCAGCAACCACGAATTACACCCTTGAGCCTGCCCTTCGGCGGGCATTTTTTTAACCAAGGGGTGACCGATGAGAGTTTCCTGGGGTCTCGATGCCGCGCAATTGAAAGCGCAAAAACAGGTAGAGGTTTGCCTCGACACAAGCCAGGCCATTAACGGGCACGCGCTGCTGGTCGGGATGAGTGGAGTCGGTAAAACCTTCCAACTGCGCAAGATGATCCGGCAGATGACCGACTCTGCCGCCGCGGCCAATGAACCACTGCCGCGCTTCCACGTTTTCGATGTGCACGGGGACATTGATATCCCGGATGCTTCCATGGTGCTCTTTAGTGAGCAGACCCAGTGGGGGATGAATCCCCTTCGCATAAATCCGGACCCGCATTACGGTGGCGTGCGAAAGCGTGTCCAGGGTTTCGTCTCGACCATCAACCGTGTGATGCGTGCTTTGGGACCTAAGCAAGAAGCGGCGCTGCGCAATATTTTGCAGGACGTATACGCCAAACACGGTTTCAACCAGAACGAGCCGTCCACCTGGTTGATTGACGAGACCGTTGGCCAGCTGATGTCGGAAGGCGGAGATAACCGTTTTTACATCGATGTTCCGATCGACGAAAAAGACGATGCCAAGGCATTGGGTGCTCGCTGGGACGGCAACCTGAAAAGCTGGTTTATTCCATCAGGCGAATACCAGGGCGCGATCACACGCTGGTCTCCCAAAATGACGGCAAGATCACATCCGTCGATCAGCGATGTGTTGCGCATGGCTCGTAACGTCCTGCAGCAGCTGTTCCTCGGCACGGGGATGAAGGCTATTACCAATCTTGAGCTTGCCAACAAGGCGGCCGCGGCGTACCAGCGCAAGCTGCTGGAGGCGTTGCGCCGGGGTGAGAAGGCTTTCGAAGATGAGAAGCTTCAGGCCGATCTGGAGAAAGCCAAAGCCAAAGCGGTAGAAACGTTCGCTGAATATGCCAACTCGATCGTCACGGGGCGCGAGCTCGAAAGCATCATGAAGTACGACAGCACCGAGGTGCTGAAGTCTGTCGTCGATCGCCTGGAAAATCTCGACGGCATTGGTATCTTCAAAGCCACACCTCCGCCATTCGATCCACATGCCAGGGTCTGGCGTTACAACATCAAGCCGCTCTCGATGGAAGAGAGGAAGCTGTTCGTGTTGTTCCGGTTGGAGGAACTGTTTCTCCTGGCTGTCCAGCGCGGCGAGCAGAAGAACATCCTGGATGTGCTGATGCTCGACGAGGCGCACATCTATGCCGATGACGATCCGGACAACATCATGAACACCATCGCCAAAGAGGCGAGGAAGTTTGGCATTGCGATGATTTGCGCCAGTCAGTCCCCCACTCACTTCCCCGACGATTTTATCGCCTCCGTGGCCACCAAGGTTGTGCTGGGTATCGACGAAATGTACTGGCGAAGCTCGGCGACCAAGATGCGATTGACAGAGGACGCACTCAAGTGGATTCGTCCGAAAAGGTCGATGCTTGTTCAGCTGAAAACCCATGGCGAAACTCGCAATGACTGGAAGTGGGTGGTGATCCCGCCGGACACTGTTGGCTCGTAAACGATCACTCAGCATCTCCTGCATCTAAACGATAATTTTCGAGAGAGTTCTGATGAACGAATACACCCTATTTCCATTTTTGCGTACCAATGAGCTATCCGGGTCAATTAAAAAATATGCTTTAGCAGTCGACCAATATATAAACGTTGATTATTTTGAAAATCTGCTGGAGGCGTTCGAATCGGGTTTGTTAGAACGAGGATTCAGGTTTTGCCATAAGGGCGTTGACGATGATCAATATAAAGTCCATCTCACGTCCGCGATGAGAGCTGAACTGGGTGAACTTGTCTTGATTGCTCGGTGGCGATACATGTCACCTAATAAACCACTTTCAGAAATCCGTGAGCGGATTGCTCAAGACAGGGATGACGGTGATGCACTGGCGTGGGCGGACGGGTTTATTGCAGCGCTCGAACATAAGGGGCTTTATGTGGCTCATTCAGATAATCTGCCGCCCTTTGAACAACCGTCAGTCGAACTCCCGGAAGCCCGGCAGGAGGAGTCAACCGGTAAAAATGGGGTGGATTGGTCCAGCTGGAAGGTATGGGGCGTGATATCGATCGTCTCGTTGGTCATCGGCGGGTTTATCGCCGCAGCACCCACCATTATCGACAACTTTCAGCGTCGTCATGAGCTTACCCTCGATAATTGGCGCGCTGATCCATATCTAACCCTTGAGGCGCTCCCCAAGATAGAGGCGTCTAATCAAGGCGCTGTTCGTTATTCAAGTTCTACAGACTACTGGTGTACTGGGGATGAGGTGTTTTGCTCAGCCACTTATACTGGCAATCTTAAAGAGACGTTAAGGGATATGATTTCAGCAATCCCGAAAAGTGACGCGAAGCAATTCAAAGTGCGGCTGGCGATTGTTCCAGTAGAGAGCTACGAAGATAGTAACTAGACGTTCCTGCCGTAAGATTCTCCAATGGCTGCTACGCAGCCATTGGCTTTCCGATTATTGAGCCTAATTAGTTGCTGTATAATTTGAAGCGCTACTCAGTGCTTTGGATACCAGGTCGGCAGAACTTCCTGATTGGGAACGACCATCGTTGAAAAGGATGTGCGGAGTACCCTGGAGCTGGGTCTGGCGGCCGAAGTCCTGGTAGCGTTCAAGCACAGTCTCGCCACACTCCTGCCTTTCCAGCTTCTTGCCTGTCATTGCCTCGTCCAGCAGCAATTTTCTGTCGCCGGCGGAGCACCAGACATTGCTCATGGTGTTCCAGGCTGATCCCTGCCGGCCGCTGCGAACATACGGCAGATACCTCACTTCAATCCCTGCCTTGTTCAAGTCGGGGATCTCTTTGTGAAGCTTGCGGCAGTAAGCACAATCCACGTCAGTCATGACGTAGATGAAAGCCTTGGCTGGCTGGCTGGGCGAGTAGGCAACGTAGTCGTCTTTCTTGATGTTCTTCAGCAAGGACTGGTTAGTCGCTTCGAGGGAGGTTTGCGTCAGGTCGACAATGGAATCGCCGGATACACCATAAAGCCGCCCAACCATGATCGTTTTGTCGCCTGGCCGGCTATAGACCAAGTTGCCGCTCTCCAACCGCACTTCGCACAATGACAGCGCGTTGGCTGAGGTGACTGCCTGAATGTGTGCGGGTTGCCCACTGGATTTACCCAAGGCGTCGGCCAGCCACTGAAAATCAGCTGGGGCACCACAGTTCAGGGCGGGAGTTGTGTTGTCGTTTGCCATTGCGCAGTTTGTGATTCCAGCGAAGGCGCCGGCGAGTATCAAAGCGACTTTTTTCGTGGCCATGGAGCTTCCTCGGAAATGGTGGTTTGATTGCATTTTGCAATCACCTGATTGATTTGCTAACGTGTATATGGAAATATAACATTTCAATCGTTTGTGTCGCAATGGTCCGGCAAGGTGCTGGACCGGCTCAGTCAAATCACCGGAGCAAGGTTATGGAATCGAAGAGCGGGTCTGCATATCGGGGTCTGGCAATGACGCTGATTGCGCTGCAGTTGGCCGGGTGCGCTGCCACGGGGCAGCTTTCGTCTGGTATTGGTGGTGTGTTCTCGACAGATGAACCTGCGTATAAAGGTCAGATGAGTGCACAGGATCAGGCTGCAGCCCGCACAGCCCGTTCGATCTTCAGAAGCACCTCGACAGGCGTCATCGGGTATACGCAACCCGAATACCAGCGCCGTCTTGCCCGGTTTCACGCTGCCCGCGATGTGATCAAAGCCGCCGGCAACAGCTACTCCAAGGAGCAGTTTGTCGAGTTCTCGTCCGCCTTGACTGACTTGTTGTCGTATGTGGACCAAATTGAAACTGGCGTCAGTGCCAAGAAGTCTGCAGGAAACCAGCAGCGTATTCAGGCGAGCTATCAAATTCAGCCCGGGCAAACAGTCACCCTCAACTTCAACGGTTACTGCATGAAAGCCGGTCCCGATCGTCCATACGTCGGTGAGGGGATGCAATTGATCGGTGTAAACGATGTTTGGTCGCCGGCCTACGCCGGCGTGTACCGTAAGGTGATGCAGCAAGGCCGGCTGGGAGAGCCGACTCCTACACGGGTCTACCGAGGCGATCAGGCGGACCAGCAAGTTGCGCTCTGGGCCCTGCAGGGCCTGAATGATGGTGAACTGAATCCGAAGGTGGCTAGCTCGATGACGGCGAAGCAGCGTCAGGTGCTTTACAGCGCCGGACTTTCACCGGTTGAGCTCGAAGCCAAAATTCAGTCGGCCAACTACCTGAATGCATCCCAGCCGGCCCTGTCAGGGCTGTTGGGCGGGCAGGGCGTAAACGGTTTGATCAGTGGCGCGGTCAAATCTGCGGGTTTGGGGTCAGGCTTTGGTAATGGTGAGGTCGCGAAAGCTGCGCGCAATCTGCAGCAATTCGTCGATATCCCGAAACTGCTGACGAATCCTCAGGTCCTCAGTGATCCCGCGGCCCTAGCGGCCGGCTTGAGCAACTGGGCTGGTGCACCGTCCGAGCGAACCGTGGTGGAAAACCCGGACTCGCTGGGTCAATACAGTTTGCTTGCACCTGGTGTAGCGGCGCAGACGATATCGAGTGGCCAATTATCGGGGCAGTTCAAAGTGACGAACCATTCGAGCTCGGCATTCAGTCTGCGCCCAGCGGATTACATCGCCAATGCCAGGTCTGACACTCAACCAGTGGGCCTCGCTAACTGGGCGCTGTCCGACACCGCTCCTGCAGCACGAGTCGAACACACGGCCGCAGATGACGCGATCAAAAACGCGCTGAAGGATGACCTTGAAAAATTGGCGTTGGATAAGTCGTTTGCCGCCTTCACTAACCCCAACCCGGCCTTCATGGCATTCGCAAAAAGTGTGTTCAAGTCGAAACTCACTCAGGACCTGGTCACCTCCCTGCCAGTCGTTGGCAACATCGTCAGCATGGGGATGCTGCTAAGCGGCAAAAACCTTGATGGGTCCGACATGAACGGCTACGACTATGCATCAGCTGCAATCGGCATGGTTCCTGTGGTGGGGAATGTGGCCAAGGCTCTCGGCGGAAGCGCGAAAATAGCTGCGCAAGAACTTGCTCATCTGGGCACTCGTTTCCCGGCAGGCACCCTGGATGCAGTAGACCTTGGGCTGAACGTAATTGGCTCGAATACGGCCGACGCTGTGTCAGACAGTGCGCCTGGCTGGTTGGGTCGGGAGTTTGATTCGATCGCCGGAAAAACCATTTCCTATCTGCCACAGACGTCGCAGGCAGTTGCAGCGCGCGGTTCGATTCTGTGAGACCAGGCCCCAAAAAAGGAGGCCTGCTTGCAGGCCTTTTTTTACTCTCCGCCGCTGCAGGGGCTTGGGCAGACGGCGTCGTTCTGATCGATCGAGGAACTGTGCCGACGTCCCAGGTACAGGTTGGCGATCGAGCAGACCTCACAATCAAGCAGTCATTCAAGACTTACCCGGTTTCGGGTAGCTCGTGGCAGGAGGTGATGCAGTCACTGGCCACCTCACCCCTTGATGTCAAAGGCGAAAAAGCCTACGGCATCACCAATGCGACATGGGACTGGCGTTATGAGGTCGTGAGCGACGAAGCCAGTTGCTGGCCATCCCGGTTTTCGCTGACGGTTGAGGTCGTAGTCATTGTTCCGGAATTGGTGGGATCGACCCTGAGGGAAGTGGAAATGAGCCTCTGGCGGCAATACGCCAATGGGGTGGCTACTCATGAGCGCATTCACGCCCAGGACGCACTCGATCTCAGCATGAGGGTAGTCAACAAGGTCGTAGGACTGCCCCCTTTGAACAGCTGCAGCGAGGTGGAAAGCATGATCAAGACCATCTACCAGGACGAAAGAACGTGGTACGAGCAGCGTGCGGCCTTTGTCGATTCCCAGGCCCTTGGGTTTCCGCGAGATTTCCGCTTCATTCGGGACTGACTGTGGAGAGATTTAGCGGTAAACTCACAGCAGCGTATATCCGAAAATAAACTATCAGGTGATCTTAATGCGGCTTATCAAATCAACGTTTGCACTGGTTGCGTTTGTGCTTTCGACGCCGGTGATGGCCTTTGCGGCGCCGCTTGATTGGCAATGGAACGATCCAGGTTCAGCTGGCTTCTATTCGGGGAGTATTGGCCTGAATGCCGGTGCCGGCGCGAGTGCCTTCTCGCGCTACGATGTGGGTTCGACTCCCAACATGACCAATGACACCGTCTCCACGCCGCCTATTCTCTTGATGGCGGGAGGCGTGGATGTGGATTTCTCCATCAGCAACACGGGCGTTGCGATCGCCAAAAAAACGTGTACTCCTCCAGCGGCCCTTGAGGTCTACGCAACCCCTGTCACCGTTTGTGACAGCGGAACCGCAAGCAACATCCAGGGCTTCCATGTGACAGCGACAAACACGCCAACTACCTTTACGCCTCAGCTCTGGATCTATGTTGCTGGCACTGGGTGGAAGCAAGTGGCTGTGAACAATGCATGTGGCCGACTGGAAGTGAAGCAGCTCTGTAAATAAGCCTCGGGGCGTTACTGCGGTGCGCCGAATGCCAGGCGGGCTCATCGCGGCTCAGGGGCTAAGTTAGCAAGTTGCGGTTCCATGATGTGCACCTGGTCTGAGTTGTACGCGATAATTTCCTGAGAGCCGTCCTGGTATTGGACAATAAGTCCGTCGAAGCCTCTTGCTTCAAGTTCCGCTTGAATCTCTCTACCGAATGCCGCGTCTGTAGCCATCGCTGTCTGCAGGAGGCCTTCTGCCGCCTCCTGGGGGAAAAGCCCGCGGACCAGATCGACTGCAGGCGAATCGAGGTCGACATCGTGGTCGAAGCTTGCTCGATAGTAGTAGGGGGAGCGAAGGGTGACCTGTGCTGTCAGTACGACCCCTTCTTCGCCGGCGTACTGCTGTGCGGCAAAATAATCAGCCAGGTATATCCCTGGACCAAACGTCCCCCGCATTGAGGGCTTCAGCACGCTGAGGTGCTGTTTCGTGCCGTGGAAAGCCTTGAGGACGACGGAGCCAGGCGATTTACGGTGGCGCTTCCTCATGGCTCAAAACCGCCAGGTGCATACCCGTAATCCTCATTCTCGCAAGGCAGGTTCACAAGGTCCGCGGTGGATAACGGGGCAACTGGGAAAATACCCCAATCCATTGCGTGCGCAATCTCGTTGTGGGGAATGAGTGGGCTCACTACCGCATGACCCGAGACGCCGAGGATGCCATCGATCCGGATACCGTCCTCAGTCACAATGATTGTGGAATGGATGAGCGGCTCCCCATACGCACATTCGAGATCATCAACGGACATGTCGACCTTTGTTGTGCGCGAGTCGGGGCTGGTGATCATGTCCCGCAGTACGGAAATTTCGTGCAATAAAACGCTGGTCAACGGCACCACTGACGCGACGGTCTCAGGCGCAGACTCTGGCGGCAGTTTGGTTTTGAACGGAACGTAAAGTTGAACCGGTTTTAGATCTGAGCGGTGGTTCAAAGTGATGCCCTCGCCGGAGTTGTCCATTGCTGCTCCTTCAATATAAAAGCCGCGCGCCGGTGACTCGTCCCAGCTCACCTCATCAATGGTGATGCCCTGATGCTGCTCGTGGGTCATTCGCCGGGTGAGCAAGCGGTGTAGGTCGATGCTGCGCTCTGCTTTTAGGGCAGCCTCTTGCGGTGACGTCGCCCATATGCCCGAGGTGGCCACGCGAGCCGTGGTGTAAAGGTTGACGCGATACTCCCTCAGTTCCTGAGGCGTTTCCTGCAGAAGCGCTCGCTCATAACCGGCGCGCAGCGGTGTGGTCACCACGGCGTGGCCGTCCATTTCCTCGAAGCGAATAATTTCGCCGGTGTCGCCCATGTGACCGGCGACCAGGTTGTCGACCACGATGGTGACAACTCCGCTGCGGAACTCGATCGCGCGCGCCTGAGCGACATTGAGCGCTGTTGTGAGATTGCTGAAGCTGTCCGCGCGGGGATCGTTGAGTGCGGTCCCTGGGGTGGCGCTCAACCAGCATTTGACTGAAAAGGTCATGGTGTTCTCTCGCGAGATTGCAATAGTAAATCGATTCGAATTATAGGGTGAAATTCGAACGCAAGTCTCGCGCGGGCTTGTATTTCTGATAATCGTTCGAAATAATCGAGTATTGATTTATTTTGCAATTGCTTCAGAATAAATTTATCAGTTCATATTTGTTTTCTCACACAGGGCGTTTTTATGACCAAATCGGATATTGTCGACGTCGTTGCAGCCTCGACGAAACTTTCCAAAGCAGATGCTGGACGCGCTCTCGCGTCCGTTCTGGAGTCGATCGCGGAAGCGTTGAAGCGCGGCGAAAGCGTGTCGATCATCGGCTTCGGGACTTTTTCCGTGAAGCACCGCGCCGCGCGCGTCGGGCGCAATCCGCAAAATGGCCAGGCCATGGATATTCAGGCGAGCCGCAACCCGAGCTTCAAGCCTGGGAAAAGCCTGCAGGAAGCTGTGAATGCGTAGTTGACTGTGTCGGTGGTTTCAGCCCCTCTTTTTCGGAGGGGTTTTTTTTGGGTGTGGGGGGGCGAAAGCGAGGCGAGGAATTGCGAAGAGTAAATTGACATTGCCAGTAATTGTTTGGCGTGAAATCGCATAGTTATGCAGGGCTAGCTTGACCAGCTCCGCACGGAGCCCTTGTCGACGTGAATGAAGCCACGTTTTGCGTAGAGGCCCACGCCGCCCAGTCCGAGCATTTTCCCCATGTTGGCCAGCAACACTGGGGATACCCCAGGCATGTAGATGTCGGAAGCACGCCCATACAGGTGCATCGAATTTTTAGCCGCGCCTTCCAGGGTGGAGTTGTGGTGCGGAGTCCGATATCCGGAAAGAACGTGGATATCGTGTTTCTGGCCATAGGTGGCCAACCACATCTGCATGATGAAGAGGGTGTCGAGTAATCCAGTGTCCATATTGACCGCGGCGCTGTACTTCACATCGCGCAAAAGCCAGCACGCCTGGCGATAGCCCTCGACATTCCAGCCCCCTCGTTGCGTCCAATAACAAAGTGTGGCTTTTTCCTTGCTGTCCGGGCGGATCAGGCTCAGGTTGCGGTCACGATTCAGCGCCAGGGCGCGCCAGTCAGGACTCGCTGCGCTCCCGATCGTTGGGAAAGCCAGTGCTGCTGACGCGCCCAATGAGAGCTGGATAAAGTTTCTTCGAGTCAGCATGGCTGGCCTCCAGTGCTTGGGCTCAAGGTGTGATTTGTGGTTCCGAAGATTTTTCAGTAATCGCCCAGTAAGCCAGCTCCAGGGCGGATATCTGCGCCCGGGTTTCTCGGTAGATTTCTTTGGGGTCGACACTCAATCGAGAGGCTAAGCCGCTCACAAAAGGCGCGTCCGTAGGTTTGATACCGATGCCGTCGATGTTCATCTGGCGATACTGACTGGCAGCCGAGAATGCGGGCTGGATGACGCCCTGGAGCATTCCCAGTTCCGGTCTGGCAGCGATCCAGTCGATAGAGGCTAAACCCAGGTGGTATAGCGTGGCGCTGAGCGACTCAAAGGTCTGTGTTTTCAGTTGCTCTATCGGGCAGGCGTGGGGTGGGTTACCCGCGGTCGCTCCTGCAGCAGGCGTCATCGTCTGCTGCAGCTTCTGCAGGCATGTTTTGTACGTCCTGATGCTGGACTGGAGTGCGTCATGAATGTCGGGGTGCTTTTTCATAAACCGCACACGAGTCGATGGTTAAAGTTGAGAAACAGCCTGCTCGCAAGGCTAATGACTTGCTAGAGCAATTACAATAGAATAAATCTACACGTCTCTTATTTGAGTGTTGGCTATGCGAAAGCCTGTCGACGACCCCTATGGTTTCGAATTGCCTGTGCCGGCGCCAAGGGTGGTCGTCACCCAAAAAAAGCAACGGACAGGCAGCTTTCATCTGTTTGTCGACCTGGTGCCGACTTCGGCGTGGTTCTCGAATCTAAGGGCAGAGCTGTCACCTGGTGAATGGAAATCCTGCGCTGCCTTCGTTGCAAAGCGAGCCGGCTACTGCTGCGAGATTTGTGAGGGCCGCGGTCCGAAATGGCCGGTTGAATGCCATGAGCGCTGGGCATTTGATGAAGCTACGGGGGTACAAAAACTGGTGGCGCTCGAAGCCTTATGCCCTGATTGTCATGAGGCCACGCATATCGGGCTGGCTCAAGCCCGAGGGCACTATGAGCGTGCTGCGAGCCATTTAATGCGGGTAAACGGGTGGTCTGCGGAAGAGGTAAAAAGTCATCTGCGAGAAGCGGTGACTGTGTTCAAGAGGCGAAGCGATCGCCCGTGGCAGCTGGATGCGAGCCTCCTTATCCAGCTTCCCATTCGGTTGAGCGAAAAAAGCAGGGCGCTGATCGAGCGACACGCCAGTGCCGCAAAAATACTTCCCGGGACGTCAACCAGGGATCAACTTATTGAGCAAACACTTGGCCGATGAGCGCCAAAGGGGAGTCATGGATGTTCGTTCCGAATAAATACGCACCTGCAGAGCGGATTGTGCTTTTGGTGGTCGGGGTATCTCTTGCCTGGTGGGGGCTTGGTGGCTACGTGACTGGCGAGCTGTACCTTCCGGGGCGTAAAGACGGAATCTATCTGCGCGACGGGTTGAGCCTTATTCTCGGGGTTGTCGGAATGCTCTCCGGCGCGATCGCCTGTTTCGCCGGCATCGTCGATCATTATGATGAGAGAGACAACGAGCAGAAGTACTCAGTATTTTTCAAGCGCTGCAAGTTCGCAGCCATTGTCTGCCTTACATCAGCTGTTGCTCTGCAGTTACGCTCCTAGTTATTAAGTAGTATCAATAGTAAAACATTAGAAATTATCGCTAGTTGGGCTATAATTTTGCGGTCTATCAAGAGGAATTCTGGATGCGACCTTACCAAAAGCCGGTCAAAAGTGCGTCAGAGCAGCTTAGCGAGTTGTTTTCAAGACCTAACGCCTTCCTGATCGAAGCGTACCCTCATCAAGCGTTAATGCGGCTGCCTTTTTTTCAGCGTATTGAAGTCATGCGCCGACAGTTAACAACCCCTAGACCGAGCTCACGCAAACACCCGACGAAATTGGCAGACGCCGCTGGTCATCAGAGTCAAGTCAAAGCTCGGATCAACGCTGCAGCCAGCGATCGGATCCTGAACGAGCTGAACCCGCTGAGTTTGGGCGTTGAGCTCCTTGAAGAGGCGCTGGAAGAGGTTGTTGAGTCTAACGACGCTGCTTTGTCGGATGATGGCGAGCTGATCGGCAGTGACCTGCTTGCCGCGATGGCAGTGTCGGAGATCGGCGCCGCCGGGGAGATCATGGCTCACGTTCTGGACGACGCCATTTACTCCGGTGGATCACATATCAACCCGTGGTAGGGGAATCCCTGAATGACTGGTGTTTCCCCTTACAAAATTTCAGATTACCCAGTGGCCGAAATCCCATTTCCCGTGGGTGCTGATCGCCTTGTCGGTGTTTCGCTCACGCGAAAACGCAACCTTGGCCTGGTGCTTGGAAGTGGTGGAGTTGAGACATTGCAGCTCGTGCTGCAGGCGTTACACCTTGCGCTGGCGATCGAGGTCGAAAGAGTTTTGTGGTGCTCAGGATTAAATGCTGAAGGCAGGTCGCAGGTTGAGCCTACGTGGGACCTGCTCGCCGCAGATTTTCCGGATAGGGTCAGTCGGTATGACGATTCGGTTGCTGGCTACCCTTGCCTTGACGAGCGTCATTTCAAAAGCGGGACAGTCCTTTTGATGGATGAGGGCTTTATCGCAGCCGGTGGTGGGTTGGTTGAAGTGCCCGAGGACGTGGTTTCCATCCGCCTGATTTCGGCCGGGACGCCGTACGTGGGTTCTGCCTCACACAAAGCGGTGTCGTTCGTGCTGAGTCCGTGGCCAGGTCAGCACGGCTTGGTCACACGTTACGTGCTCACCCTGCCTAACCGGACCTCCCACTTTGTGGATTTTGAACGATGGCAAGGCTGGTTGGCCACAGCAGTCCGCAAGTGCCGAGAGCATCGCTCTTCGTCCATACGCTACGTCCAGGAGCGCTGGGGCGCCCAGACTGCACTAGGGCTCGGTGAGCCACCGATCCCGCTGGCTACTGATGCTTCCTGGGCAAGTTTGTGCAAATGGGCGCGAAAGGGTGGGACTGGAGGCGTTGGGGAATGATGGGGCGGGCTGACTGCTCAGCCTGCCCCAGAGCTTTCAATGTCTGAAACCTGGCTCCCACTCTGGAATATGGGCGCGCGCCTGCTCCGTCCCTGCTGATGCATCAATAAGAGCGTCTCGCTCCGATCTCCACTCCTGCTCCTCGCGTTGAGCGTCAATTTCCTTCCTGGAAAAATCGGCTTCAGCCCATCCCTCATCCCAAGCCTTCAGCAGGTAGGGAATTTCCTTCAGTAGAAGCGGTGCTTTGGGAGGATCACCCTGGTTCCAGCGCTCAGGCGACGTAAACCCGCTGGAGAAAGCACTCTGGGCCGCAGATTCAAGATGTTCTACGTCATCGGTAAAGGGGAAGCGTTCGTGAAGGCCGCGCGCTGACAGTGCGTGCTGGAATGATTCTTCACCAGCGCTGAACGCCCTCTTCAGATCTGAGAGGGTCGGGGAATCGGCGCGGTAGGTAACTACCAGGTCAGAAGCAGAACCCAGCTCAACATCGATCGCAGCAAGCCCTTCCTCCAACGCCATGGCCAGGTCACCGCATTGGATTTGGTTGGTCATCTTATGCATGGACTGAACCCTCGGTAATTCGCCTTTCAATCGCGGGCAGTGATTCGCCCGCCAGTGACAAATGGCGGACAAGAATCGAAGAGGCTGCCGCGAGGCAGCTGGAGTCGCCAGCGTTACGCGCCTCAATGGCCAGGCGGGTTGAGAGGGCGATCCTGTCAATCAACCTGGTGATTCCATTGATGAGTCGATCGCGCTGCGAGGGCGCGAGCTTCGGACAGCTGCCGACTTTTGCAATGACGGCCGTACCGTCCCTCAGCGCGGTTTCCGCCTTGATGAACAGGTCATCCTGAAGAATTTCCATAATGGGCCTTCATAAGAGGTTTGTGTTTATCGGTACAATTTCGATAATACAACCCATTTAGCTGTCGAGCAAATCGCTGCTGGCGAGTGACTTTTTGTAAAGTCAATGTTATTCTTTCAGCACTGCAATCGCGTTTGACTGCAAATTCTTACAGGTGCTCCGCCATGCTGAAGCTGACCAGCGTCCTAGTCCTCTCGGCCCTTTCCCTTGCAGCACAAGCAGCGGATCTGCTCACTGCATCGGCGGCGCCGCCGGCAATGTCTATTGGGTACGTCTCAGAAGGAGCCGCGTGCCCTGGCCCCGGGGCAACCGGCTTTGCCACCTCCGGTCTGCTACTTTCTTGCCAATCCGGTGTGTGGGCAAAAGGATTCAAACCGTTCCCAAAAACCCAAGTTCTGCAGTTCAGCGAGTACCAGGGTGCTGATGTCGTCAGATATTGTCCAGCCGGCTTTATGGCTGTGAGTTCAATTGCCGTGAGCTTACCAACGGGGCAAGTATTGTGCACAACTCAGATCGGTAACGACGATGTAGCGCAACTGGGGTGGTCATACAAACCGGGAGGATGCACCTCTGGCCCACCTGATAATGGTTGGTGGCTACATACCTTGACGTGTTCAAAATTTTATTGATGGTATTGCCAATCCGGTATGTGGCAAACGCAGTATTCGGCATTAAAATTCAAAACGTTCACCACCGGATATATGGAACCTGGCGACGGTCGATTTAATAGCTATCGTTATTGCCCACAGGGGTACGATCTTTCAGCATCCAAAGCATACGAGATTGGTGGAGCATTTTGTGGTACGCAAATTGTGGACTCTGGATCAGTCATGAATGCTTGTATTGGTGGGCCTTACTATCACGAACTCACTTGCGTAATGCTTAAATAGTATTGCCAATCCGGTGTGTGGCGAATGATGGGCATTATGAGCGCTGAGCGTATATCTCAGTACGCTTTTATTAGCGGACTGCCTTTACCTAGGCTAGTTGACGTCAGCGCCAACTGCCCTAGCGGAAAGCGAATAGTAAGTGGCGGATGCAATTTCAATGGATATTCTACTCAAGTGAATTTGGACGACTCTTCGCCAAACTCTACAGCTACCGGATGGAATTGCTCTGTGAGAGTCATGTCCATCGATCAACCTGATCCCTGGACCGGGGTCGAAGCATCAGCGATTTGCGCTTACTACGGCGGTTAGATGTTAAAGCTCTTCATCTTGCCAATCCGGCGTTTGGAAAGCGATCTCTTCTGACCGCTGGGGAGGCTCGTTCTGGACCGCTACTCATACCGCAGGGGGGTGCGCTACCGCGAACTCTTACACTGGCTCTTGCAGTTGTCCGAGCGGCTACACGGCCACTACATCTTTTGCTGTTCAAGTGGGCGGGTGTGGACCTTGCGTTGCTTATAACTGTTTCAAGCCTTAGTCATACGACCTTGCCAATCCGGTGTGTGGCGAGAGCCAGAGAAAACCACGATTCAAAGTGGCAGGGCCTACACTTCCGTTTGTAGCGCTGGCTGGTCAAACGCCGGGCAATCACTCTGCTCGGCGTTCCCCTACGTAGATATTGTATTTGAAACACCAATGCAGGAAACTCCTCAAATTCTTGTGTCCGCAGAGTTCCTATTTCCATTCACCCCTTGCGCTCAGGGCGCTACTGACGCCATCGATTATCAAGTTACTAATTTGTCAAAAACAGGTTTTAGACTGTACGGAGGTGCCAGTCCGGCATCTACGGCAATTGCTTCATGTGGCGATATAGCGTCCTCCGGCCGTGCAATTAGTCTGTTCTCATGGATCGCGATTTCCAAGAAGGTCTAATTGCCAATCCGGTATGTGGCAAAAACAGTGGGCTACCTCGATGCTTACTGTATCTTCGCCGGCTGCGTCATGTGGAACTCAGATACCGGTATATAACGGAGCCTTCGTTACTGCAACATGCCCGACAGGCTACCAAGTGACTGGTGGTGGCTACCAGTTGGCGTGGTGGGGCCCGTTTAATGAGTACTCGTCTAATGCTCCAGACTATAGTGCGCCATCTGGAAATGGCTGGGGAGTAATTGCGGGCGCAAAATCAGCCAACTCATGCTTTATGGCATTCGCCGTTTGCATCAAGTGAACTATTGAACTAGCCCAACCGAATAGTTGGTGGTCGCGCCTGAAATATTGCTTCCTCGTACGCACAACGCAAAATCAGTAGTGCCAACTGGCAGCGTTTCAGTTATAGCTGCAGAGACGCCGAAGTTCTGTGTGAAATTTTCTACAGTCGCAAAATTTACACCCGACAATCGGTTGCCGACGTATACCATCGTATCGATATAGGAATAACTGCTCCCATTTCCGAAAGCAGCCTGTTGAAGATTGATTGTTAGAAGTGCAGTCGAGTCGACTGTTTGAGAGTAGCGCCTGCAGTACCTGTCCAAACCGCTTGGTTCTTTGCCTTCATACGTCATTACAAGTCCGACTGGGCCGCTTTGAATTTCTTTACCTTGCAGACTCAAACTCACTTTGCGCCACATACCGGATTGGCAATACGCTCAGAACTTTGCACATGTCAGTTGATGATACCAAGCGATATCATGCGCGGGTAACAAGCATGAGTCACCGTACATTACCGCACCAGATGAACCCGTCATAGGATCGCCAAATGTATAGCTTGGACAATTCACAACCCCGCTCGGGCTGCTTATTGCAATTGACGACATCGCGAACGTGCCAGCCGGACAGTATTCCTTCGCTAGTAATCCCGGGGTCTCGTTCCAGACAAATGTCAGTATTTGAGGCGAAGTTTTGAACTGCTTTGCCCACACACCGGATTGGCAAGGTGGTTATTGCTTCTTCGAACATATCGCGAAGGCCCTTGCGGGAGGATCCGGGAATCCCGGTAC